>NZ_JAGTHU010000011.1:0-105161 GCF_019895135.1 Dermacoccus sp. Tok2021 | reverse complement strand
CCCCCCCCCCCCCCCCCCCGCCCCCCCCCCCCCCCGGGGGGGGGCCCTTCGTCATGCTCGAACGTCGGACCTGACGATGAACTCGGGTCAGGAAGCCACCTGCTCCGCGTGCGCGCGACCGGCCGCGATCATGTCCTCGCGCGAAACGATCTTCACGCGCTCGCGGCCCGCGCCCGCGCCGAGCGCGATCTCCTGCGCGTCCAAGCGCTCCCAGTCGTCCCACAGCGTCACATCGACACCGCTGTCGAGCAGGTGACGCAGCAGCGCGTCCTCGTCCTCGACGGCCGGCGCCACGAGCGACGGCAGGTCCTCGAGCAGGCAACGGATCGTCTCCGACGCGTCCGACTTCGTGTGGCCGATGAGGCCCACAGGGCCGCGCTTGATCCAACCCGTCACGTACGTCGCTGCAATCGGCTCTCCGGACTCGTCGAGCACGCGGCCGGCCTCGTTCGGCACGACGCCGCGGGCGTCGTCGAAGGGCAGGTTCTGCAGCGGCGACGAGTAGTACCCGACGGCGCGGTACACGGCCTGCACGTCCCAGTCGATCGTCTCCCCCGTGCCGCGCACGTTGCCGTCGCCGACGAACTCGGTGCGCTCGGTGCGCAACCCCGTCACGGCATCCTCACCGAGCACCTCGACCGGCGCCTGGCAGAGGTGGATGTGGATGCGGTGCGGCGCCCCGGTGGGCTCGGTGTCGAGGTACTTGAGCAACGTGTTGACGACGAGCTTCGTCGACTTGCTCGCGTTGATCGCCGCCTGGCCGGCCTCGTCGATCTCGAAGCCCTCCGGCTCGACGATGACGTCGACGCTCGGCGAGTGCGACAGCTCGCGGAACTCCATCGGCGTGAACTTCAGCTGCGCCGGGCCGCGGCGAGCGAACACGTGGACATCCGTCGCCTCGTTGAGCGAGAGGCCCTGGTAGACGTTGTCCGGGATCTCCGTCGTGAGCTGCTCGTCCGCGGGCTTGGCGAGCATGCGGGCCACGTCGAGGGCCACGTTGCCGGCACCGATGACGGCGACGCTCTTCGCCGTGAGCGGCCAATCGCGCGGGGCGTCCGGGTGACCGTCGTACCAACTGACGAAGTCCGCGGCGCCGTAACTGCCCGGAAGGTCGATGCCCGGGATCTCGAGCGGGCGGTCCGAGGACGCCCCGGTGGAGAAGATCACCGCGTCGTAGTGCTGCTGCAGACGCTCGAGGTCGACGTCCGTGCCGTAGTCGACGTTGCCGATGAAGCGGATGCGATCCCCCGAGAGCACCCGCCGCAGCGCCTTGACGATCTCCTTGATCCGCGGGTGATCGGGCGCCACCCCGTAGCGCACGAGCCCGTACGGAGCCGGAAGTCGGTCGAAGATGTCGACCGTCGCGCTCTCGTGCTCCTTGGTGAGGATGTCGGCCGCGTAGATTCCTGCGGGGCCGGCACCGATGATCGCTACGCGTGGTGCGCGCACATGACCTCCTTGGTCGGGAGGTTCACCCCGAGGTGACGGGGTGAACCGTCGGATGGGGTGCGTTCAGATGTAGAGCGCGGGGTCCGTGAACGGGTCGACGGCAGGTGCCTGGGGCACCCGAACCTTCGCCGGAACACCCACCGCGACGCCCGTGGCCGGGACGTCCTTGACGACGACGGCGTTGGCGCCCACCTGAGCGCCGTTGCCGACGACGACGGGCCCGAGGATGCGGGCACCCGCGCCGACCGTGACGCCGTCACCGAGCGTGGGATGACGCTTGACCTTGGCCAGCGTGCGCCCACCGAGGTTGACCCCGTTGTAGAGCATGCAGTCGTCGCCGACCTCGCTCGTCTCACCGATGACGACGCCCATGCCGTGATCGATGAAGAAGCGGCGACCGATCGTCGCGCCCGGGTGGATCTCGACGCCGGTGACGGCGCGCGTCACCTGCGAGCCGAGGCGCGCGGGCCGCTTCCAGCGCCCGCCGCGCCGCCACATGGCGTGTGTGACGCGGTGGCTCCACACGGCGTGCAGACCGGGCGACGCGAGCGCCATCTCGAGGCGCGAGCCGCCCGCGGGGTCGCGTGCCAGCGCAGCGTCGACGTCCTCGGCCATGGTTCGGGCCACGGCCTTGCCTGCGTCACGCACGCGCGTGAGTGGGTTCTTCGCCACCGTTCCTCCTCGTCAGGTCACCAGTGAAGCGACCGGCCTTGAGGGTCAACCCCTCGAAGGCCGGTCGTCTTCCCGACATCAGTCGTCGAGGACGCCCTCGAACAGGATGGTCGACAGGTAGCGCTCACCGAAGCTCGGGATGATGACGACGATCGTCTTGCCCTCGTTCTCGGGACGAGCGGCGACCTGCGAGGCGGCGTAGAGCGCGGCGCCCGAGGAGATACCCGTGAGGAGGCCTTCCTCGGTGGCGGCCTTGCGCGCCCATTCGACGGAGGTGGCGGCGTCGACGTCGATGACCTCGTCGTAGATCTCACGGTTGAGGATCTCGGGCACGAAGTTGGCGCCGAGGCCCTGGATCTTGTGCGGGCCGGCCTGACCACCGTTGAGGATGGCCGACTCGGCCGGCTCGACGGCGATCATCTGCACCTCGGGCTTGCGCTCCTTGAGCACCTCACCGACGCCCGTGATCGTGCCGCCCGTGCCGATGCCCGCGACGACGATGTCGACGGCTCCGTCGGTGTCGCGCCAGATCTCCTCGGCCGTCGTGCGGCGGTGCACCTCGGGGTTGGCCGTGTTGGCGAACTGACGGGCGAGGACGGCGCCCCGCTCCTCGGCGATGGCCTCGGCCTTCGCGACGGCACCCTTCATGCCCTCCGAGCCCGGGGTGAGCACGAGCTCGGCGCCGAAGCCCTTGAGCAGCGCGCGGCGCTCCTTCGACATCGTCTCCGGCATCGCGAGGACGACGTCGTAGCCCTTCGCAGCGCCGACCATCGCGAGCGCGATACCCGTGTTGCCCGAGGTGGCCTCGACGATCGTGCCGCCCGGCTTCAGCTCACCGGAGGCCTCCGCGGCCTCGATGATCGCCTTGCCGATGCGGTCCTTGACGGACGCGCCGGGGTTGTTGAACTCAAGCTTCGCGGCCACCGTGGCGCCCGAGTCGATGATGCGGTTAATCCGCACGAGCGGCGTGTTGCCGATGGCCTGGGTGACGTCGTCGAGGATGGGCATGAGGGCTGACCTCCGTGTGATCCGAGTGAGCGGGATGATTAGAACTGCTTATGAGCATACCAACGTGTGGTTATCGCGAAACCTTCCCCCGAGAGCTTCACTTCCTTTAGCGCACGAGGGCGTTGACTAATTCCCGGGTGACATGTGATGGTGCATCCCAGCAGTTACGCGCCGGTAACGCCGTTTAGACTGAGGCGCATGTCAGCCCTTCAGATCGTCGCCGCAGTGATCTGCGTCGTCATCACCGTCGTGGGCGTCGCGCTGCTGGTGCGAGCGGTCATGCGGATGGCGTCGCTGTTCCGACTCGGCGCCCCCGAAAAGCGCACCGATTCACCGGGTGCCCGCACCGCCACGCTCCTTCGCGAATTCCTCGGCCACACGCGCATGGCGCGCCTGCCGATCGTCGCGATCGCCCACTGGTTCACGATGATCAGCTTCGGCGTGCTGTTCTTCACGCTGGTCAACGCCTACGGCCAGATCTTCGACCCGGCCTACGCCCTGCCGCTCATCGGCCACTTCCCGCCGTACGAGTGGCTCACCGAGTTCATGGCGTGGACGGGCTTCGCCGGCATCCTGTGGCTCATCTGGAACCGCCGCAAGCACCACCCGGCGCGTTCGGCGGGTAAGGACGGACGCAAGTCGCGCTTCTTCGGTTCGACGTTCTGGCAGGCCTACTACGTCGAGTTCACGATCTTCGGCGTCGGCGCCTGCATCCTGACGCTGCGTGCCCTCGAGTACGCCCTCGCCGCAGTCACGGACAACGACCACGCGAGCGCCCTGCACTTCCCGCTCACCTTCTTCCTCGGCATGCCGCTGGAATCGATGGGCCGTGAGGGCATCGAGCAGTTCATCGTCGCCGTCGCCGCCATCAAGATCCTCATCTCGATGGCCTGGATGATCACGATCTCCCTCAACACGACGATGGGTGTCGCCTGGCACCGCTTCCTCGCCTTCTTCAACATCTGGTTCAAGCGCAACGCCGACGGCCGCACGTCGCTCGGCGCGCTGCAGCCGATGAAGGTCGACGGCGAGCCGGTGACGAACGTCGAGGAGCTCGACTTCGACGAGGACACGAGCTTCGGCGTCGGCAAGGTCGAGGACTTCACCTGGAAGGGCCTGCTCGACTTCTCCACCTGCACCGAGTGCGGCCGCTGCCAGAGCCAGTGCCCCGCCTGGAACACCGAGAAGCCGCTGTCGCCCAAGCTGCTCATGATGACGCTGCGCGACCACTCGTCGGCCAAGGCGCCGTTCCTGCAGGCCGCTGCGGCCGGCAAGAGCGCCCCCGCGACGACGGACGGCGAGGCACCCAAGGGTGACTACAGCAACGTCAACCTCCTCGAGACGGCCCTCATCGGCGACACGGGTTACGACATCGAGAACCCGCTGACGGCGTACAACCCGCACGGCCCCGACGCCGTCATCGATCAGGACGTCCTGTGGTCGTGCACCACCTGTGGCGCCTGCGTCGAGCAGTGCCCCGTCGACATCGAGCACGTCGACCACATCGTCGACATGCGTCGCTACCAGACCCTCATCGAGTCCGCCTTCCCGCAGGAGCTCGCCGGCCTGTTCAAGAACCTCGAGAACAAGCAGAACCCCTGGGGCATGTCGGCGCGTGCGCGCCTCGACTGGGCCAAGGGTCTGCCGTTCGACGTCAAGGTCATCGGCTCCGACGTCGAGTCGGCCGACGACGTCGAGTGGCTGTTCTGGGTCGGCTGCGCCGGCGCCTACGAGGACCGCGCGAAGAAGACGACGCGTGCCGTCGCCGAGTTGCTGCACACCGCGGGCGTTGACTTCGCCGTCCTCGGTGACGGCGAGAGCTGCACCGGTGACCCGGCTCGTCGCGCCGGTAACGAGATCCTGTTCCAGATGCTCGCGGGCCAGAACGTCGAGACGCTCAACGACGCGAACGTCAAGAAGATCGTCGTCACCTGCGCACACTGCTTCAACACGATCAAGAACGAGTACCCGCAGATCGGCGGCGAGTTCGAGGTCGTCCACCACACGCAGCTGCTCAACCGCCTCGTGCGCGAGAAGAAGCTGACGCCGGTGGCTGCTCCGGAGGAGTTCGCGAAGCAGCCGAAGGACAAGTCGGGTGCTGCCTCCACGGGCAAGAGCGTCACGTACCACGACCCGTGCTACCTCGGCCGTCACAACAACGTGTACGCGCCGCCGCGTGAGCTCATCGGGGCTCTGCCGGGTGTGGAGTACAAGGAGATGGAACGTTCGGGCATGACCTCGTTCTGCTGCGGCGCCGGTGGCGCGCGCATGTGGATGGAGGAGAAGCTCGGCCAGCGCATCAACGTCAACCGCACGAAGGAAGCCGTCGCAACCGGCGCCGACCGCATCGCCATCGGCTGCCCGTTCTGCCGCGTCATGATGACGGACGGTCTCACCGCCGAGCAGAGCAACGGCGACGCCCGCGAAGAGGTCGAGGTCGTCGACGTCGCCAACATGCTCCTTGCGGCTGTGCGCCGCGGCGAGGAGCAGAAGGAGAACGACGAGGCGGAACAGACCGTCTGATCGCTTCCGCACGGCTGTCATGAGGCGTGGCACCCACCGATTCGGTGGGTGCCACGCCTCGTTGTTGCCGGTGTTCGTTCACAGGAGGTGACGGCTGTGGGCTCCTTCACTCGGCCCGGGCGGGCCCTTCCACAGGCCGCTCGGGGCGGCGCATGACGACGCGGTGAGCGCTTCGTAACGTCGGGGGCATGAGCAGCCTCGCAGACGACATCAGGGCCCAGGCGCGGGTGGCCCGTACGGTCGGCACCTCTCTGTCAACGACCGCGTCGAACACCCGCACGAAGATCACGACTATGCACTGGAAGTCGACGTCGGCCGACCACTGCCGTCAGAAGCTGACGGAGTTCACGCGGATCATGGATCAGCGCAGCGCTGACGCACATGCCCTCGCGGCCAAAATCGACGCGCACGCGGCGAGCGTCGATTCCCGCGTCGACACGCTCGAGACGATCGTCGGGTTGCCCGGCCGTGCGGTGGACGCCGTCACTGGCCCGCCCACGCATTCGCGCCCCATCCCCACCGAGGCCATCCGGGGTGGTGCGGCCCGATGAACGTCGAGACGAGCGCCCGCCCGCAGTTGTCGGTGAGGGTGGATGTCGGTGACGAGTCGACGACGCGCACGTGTCACGTCGCAGAGGGAACGTTTGACGTCGGCACGGCGCGCGGAACCTACGAGAGCGTCGCGGTCGAGGAGATCATCGCGCACCTGACGTGCGACATCACGGCGGCTGGGCCGGACGCGACGTGCGCCGTGGCGGCCGTCGTCACCGCGGGCGAGGACCTGCACGTCTACGCCCTCGCCGAGCGGTGCGAGGGCACCTGGACCGACCGGCGTCAGCCGCTGGAGCCCGTCCCCACCACCTGGGAGGACGTGCGCAGCGGCATCGTCATGGCCGCCCTCGATCTCCTCGCAGCCGCGGGGGTGTCGTCATGAGAGCGCCCGACGGGTCGTCGTCCGTCGCGTTCACGACCTACGGCCCGAGCGCTTCGCACGTCGACGCGAAGCTGTCCGACCTGCGGCTCACCGCCGCAACCTTCCGCACGGTCGCCGACGAGTGTGACGGTCATTTCTCCACCGTCTTCACCATCGAGTGGAACCTGCCCTTCCGCGGCGATGTCCTGTCGCCGGGCACGAGCGCGGCGTGTGCGAAGGCCATCCTCGGCCTGACCATCGGCAAGCAGGGCCTGATGGCCGCGCAGGTGCGCGCCAGCATCATGGCGGCGTTCCTCGACTACTCGGTCAAGACTTACGAGGACGCAGAGCTGATCGCGGGTCAGTTCGTCGACCGGCTAGCCCTCCCCGCCGACCTCGTCATGACGGGCCTGAAGCTCAACCACGTCATCGCGGATGCCATCTCGGGCAAGGACGTCGATCTGGCCACGATCCAACGCGAGGCACCCGATGCCATCGACATGGTCGTCCAGGTCGTCTCCGATGTACTGCCCGGCCCCTACGCCCAGGACATCACGGCCCTGCACGCCGCCACGATCGTTCTCACAGGCGTCCCGAAGCGCGTGGGCACCCGACTGACGTCCGACCCGAACTCGGCGACCAAGGCACCGGAGGTGCGGAGCGTGAGCGAGGCGGCCGGGCGTATCCCGGAGCTCTACAAGAACCCCGAGAACGCCGGGCACATCCAGGTGCAACGCGTCGTCGATCCGACAACGGGTCAGGGGGCGTGGACGCTCATCCTGCCGGGCACCTCGACGTTCGCGCCGAACGGCAAGAACGGTTTCAACGGCAACGGCAACCTCTACGCCGCAGCCGGCCGCCAGAGTCCGGTCGAAGCTGCGGCGCTGACGGCCCTGCGTCAGGCCATGGCGAAGGAAGGAGTGGCAGGCAAGGGCGAGCCGGTCATCGTCCTCGGCCACTCGCAGGGTGGCATGGTGGCCACGAACATGGCGCGCCACCAGCAGAAGGGTGACATCAACATCACGCACGTCGTCACGTACGGCTCGCCGGTGGGACACCTCAAGGTGCCGCACAAGACCTCCGTACTCAACGTCGAGAACTCGGCCGACCCCGTGCACCGGATCGACGGGCGCGCCAACGGAACCGGTGAACCGAACCGCACCCGGGTCGTGTTCACGGATCCAGGCTCGCTCACCGCGCCGGACGGCTCGACGGACAACCTCGAGGCGCACAGCATGGCGCGCTACAAGGACAACTACCAGGCCATCGTGGAACAGGTCAGGAGCCATCCCGAATCGCAGGTGGCGCAGTACGAGCACTCCACCGAGAAGTTCTTCACCGGCAACGCCCGCACCTACACATTCGATCTCGCAACGGTGGATCCGTCCTCCGAGGCGAAGCCCTCACAACCGCCCCAGGGAAAGCCGGAGCCCTACCGTCCGTCGGGCGCGCCGCTCCCCTTGCGCAGCAGGTGATCGATGAGGAACTGCGACGACTCCTTGTGCCAACGCATCGGCCGCCACAGCATGGCGTGCCAGCCCGGCAGATCGACGAACCGTGCGTCGCCACCGGCGGCGGTGATGCGCTCGACGAGATCGGCGGTCGCCGCCGGATCGGTGACGGTGTCCTGGCGTCCGTGGATACCGAGGAACGGCGTCGTGCCGAACGGCTCGGCCTCGTATTCGTCACTCGCCCAGGGCGCGAGCCCGACGACGGCCGCGAGGTCGTCGCCCTCGTCGCTCGTGGCGAGGTCGAGGGCCACGCGTCCGCCCATCGAGTGGCCGACGACGGCGAGGGGCAGCCCCGGGTATTGGCGGCGCAGCTCACGCAGCGCCCACCGGGCGTCCTGAACGGCCGGCTTCTCGGGGTCGTTCCAGCCGCGCACCGCGAGGCGCAGCACGGCGCCCCCGATCCGTCCGTGACTGCGGCGCTCCACGTCGCGGGCGAAGGGGATGACGCGCAGGTAGGCCGGGTCGCCGCGGTACATGGCGATGCTCGCGTTGACCTCGCCGCCGTGGATGAACAGGGCGACGGCCTCGGGATGCTTGGCTCGCGGCAACGACAGCACCGGACTCGCGGTGACCGGCTTGCCGGATCGCTTCGTCGTCGCGAGCCGACTGGGCGCCTCGACGGTGACAGCTTCGTCGTCGAGGGAGGCGACGTCGTCGTCCTCGATCGAGCCGTCGGTGAGCAGGGAGTCGGCCACGTCGTCGAGGGTGTCGGCCACGCGGTCGCCGAACTCACTCTCGTCGACCGTTCGGGCCGGCGCGTCGGGCACCGGTTCGGAGCGCGGCGCTTCCGCAGCGCCCGACGACTTCGCGCTACTCGCCTCGGCGCCCGTCACGGCTCAGACCGTGGTGTGGTGGAAGTTGGCGAAGCTGCGGCTGGCGGTGGGGCCACGCTGGCCCTGATAGTGCGAGCCGTACTGCGCGCTGCCGTAGGGGTGCTCGGCGGGCGAGGTGAGCTGGAAGAAGCACAGCTGGCCGATCTTCATGCCCGGCCACAGCTTGATCGGCAAGGTGGCGACGTTGCTCAACTCGAGGGTCACGTGCCCCGAGAAACCCGGGTCGACGAAGCCGGCGGTCGCGTGCGTGAGCAGACCGAGGCGGCCCAGCGACGACTTTCCTTCGACGCGCGCCGCGACGTCGTCCGGCAGCGTGATCGTCTCGTACGTGGAGCCGAGCACGAACTCGCCGGGGTGAAGGATGAACGGCTCGTCGGGCTCGACCTCGACGAGGCGCGTGAGCTCGGGCTGCTCCTCGGCCGGGTCGATGAAGGGGTACTTGTGGTTGTCGAACAGGCGGAACAACCGGTCGAGACGAACGTCGATGCTCGACGGCTGGATCATCGACGGGTCGAAGGGGTCGAGCACGACCCGCTCGTCGTCGATCTGTCGCTTGATGTCCCGGTCAGAAAGCAGCACGTCTCACACCGTAGTCGACCGGCGTTCCGGGAGCAGGCGCCCGAGGCAGTCTGCTCGAAGAACGGCAACGGTTCACTGCGCGGAGGGTCGGCGTGCACGCGTCCCCGCGACCCGCTAAAGTAGCGAAACGCCCCGGAAATCCGGGGCCGTGCGGGCGTAGCTCAATGGTAGAGCGCCAGCTTCCCAAGCTGGACACGCGGGTTCGATTCCCGTCGCCCGCTCCATCACACGTCGTCCTCGTCCGCCTTTCGAGCGGCACATTCGGCGCACACCCCGAGCAATGCCGCGTGTTGCGCGTCCACCGAGAAGCCGGTGAGCTCCCGAATCCGCGCCACGAGTGGCGTGAACTCCTCCACGTCGACATCCGTGAAGCGCTCGCAGCGCACACACTGCAGATGCGCGTGACCGTGCCCGGCGTGACCCGAATGGGCATCTTCAGCGGCATCATCGCCCGCCGCGGACAGCTGCTCGAGGCTCGCGAGGTGGTAGATCGTGGCTCCGCCGGGCACGTGCGTGTGCCGCACGATTCCTCCGTCGACGAGGGCCTGGAGCGAGCGGTAGATCGTCGCCCGGTGCACCCCCGGCTCGAGATCGGCCACCGCCGTCGCGATCGCCTCCGCGTCGAGGTGGCGCGAATCGGCGTCCAACACCTCGATGACGGCACGACGCCCCGGCGTCAACCGCTCCCCCGCAGCGCGCAGACGCTCCACCGCAGCTTCGACCCGACTCTTCGCTTCGCCCACACCTCCATCGTCACCCGAGGCCCCGGGACGGGCAAGCGCACCCCCGTGTTGCGAGCATTACTCGCGAGTAGCACAATGCAGGAGACCCATTTTTCACGCTGCGGAGGATCCGTGACTCACTACAAGAGCAACGTTCGCGACATCGAGTTCAACCTCTTCGAGGTGTTCAACCGCCAGGACGTCCTGGGCACCGGCATCTACGAAGACGTCGACAAGGACGTGGCCCGCGACATCGTCCACCAGGTGGCGAAGCTCGCCGAGGGCGACCTGAGCGCCAGCCTCGTCGACTCCGACCGCAACCCGCCGGTCTACGACCCGGCGACGAAGTCGGTCACGATGCCCGAGTCGTTCAAGAAGTCCTACTCCGCATACATCGACGCAGGCTGGGGCATGCTCGACGCCCCCGTCGAGCTCGAGGGCATGAAGGTTCCGCCGTCGGTGCGTTGGTCGCTCGCCGAGCTCGTCTGCGGCGCCAACCCGGCCGTCCACATGTTCTCCGCCAGCTACGCGTTCGCTTCCCTCCTGTACTACATGGGTAACGACGAGCAGAAGAAGCTCGCCAAGCACATCGTCGACGGCGCCTGGCACTGCACCATGGTGCTCACGGAGCCCGACGCCGGTTCGGACGTCGGCGCCGGCCGCACCAAGGCCACGCAGAACGACGACGGCACGTGGAACATCACGGGCGTCAAGCGCTTCATCACCTCGGCCGAGTCGGACATGGTCGACAACGTCGTCCACTTCGTCCTGGCCCGCCCCGAGGGCGCCGGCCCCGGCACGAAGGGCCTGTCGCTCTTCATCGTCCCGAAGTACCACGTCGACCTCGAGACCGGTGAGCTCGGCGAGCGCAACGGCGCCTACGTGACGAACGTCGAGGACAAGATGGGCCTCAAGGTCTCCACGACCTGCGAGGTCACCTTCGGTGACGAGCACCCGGCCGTCGGCACGCTGCTCGGCGATGTCCACGACGGCATCGCGCAGATGTTCAAGGTCATCGAGAACGCCCGCATGTTCGTCGGCACGAAGGCCATCGCGACGCTCTCGACCGGTTACCTCAACGCGCTCGAGTACGCCAAGGAGCGCGTCCAGGGCGCCGACATGACGACGCCGGCCAAGGACGCCCCGCGCGTCACGATCACCCACCACCCGGACGTTCGCCGCAGCCTCATGCTGCAGAAGGCATACGCCGAGGGTCTGCGCTCGCTCGTCGTCTACACGGCGTGCCAGCAGGACATCGTCGACCAGGCGCAGAAGGGCAACCCGGCCGTCGAGCTCGAAGAGGGCACCGAGGCAGAGCTGGCCGCTCGCCTCAACGACCTGCTGCTGCCCATCGTCAAGGGCGTCGGCTCGGAGCGCGCCTGGGTCCTGCTCGGCACCGAGTCGCTGCAGACGTACGGCGGTTCGGGCTTCCTCAAGGAGTACCCCGTCGAGCAGTACGTGCGTGACGCGAAGATCGACACGCTGTACGAAGGCACAACCGCCATTCAGGGCCTCGACTTCTTCTTCCGCAAGATCGTCAAGGACCAGGGCGTCGCACTCGGTGAGCTGCAGAAGCAGATCATGGCCACGATCTCCGAGGCTCCGGCCTCGCTGCAGCGTGAGGCCGGCCTGCTCGGCCAGGCCGCGACCGACCTCAAGGACATGGGCGAGTTCATGTTCGGCGCTGCGATCAACTCGCTCGAGAAGCCGACGGACGCCTACAAGGTCGGCCTGACGTCGACGCGCCTGCTGCTCGCTGCGGGCGACGTCGTCATCGGCTGGCTGCTGCTCAAGGCCGCCGTCGTCGCGCAGGCCCGTCTCGACGCGGGTGACGCCGGCAAGGACGAGGACTTCTACACCGGCAAGGTGGCCGCCGCGCAGTTCTTCGCGCGCACGGTGCTGCCGCGCATGGCGTCGGAGAAGGCCATCACCCTCGCCGAGGACGGCGCCCTCATGGACGTCCCCGAAGCTGCGTTCTGATCCGAACGCTCCACGCGAGTGGCCCGACACCCCAACCCGGGTGCCGGGCCACTCGGCTTTTCTGCGGCTACTTCGTCCGGTCGGAGGCGAGCAATCCGTACTTGATCGTGTCGGTCCATTCGCCCTTCGACCAGAAGTCCTCGCGCAGGTACGCCTCCCGCGTCATCCCGAGGCGCTCACACAGGCGCGCGGAGGCATCGTTGCGACCGTCCATCTGCGCTTCGAGGCGGTGCAGCGGGAAGTGTGCGAAGACGGCGTCGATGAAGGCCGCCACAGCCTCGGTCGCCAACCCCTTCCCTGCCACCTCCGGGGAGAACACCCACCCGGTCTCGGCCCGTTCGTTCGTCTCGTCGAGAAGCCAGATGCCGACGTCACCGACGACGGAGCCTTCGTACTCGACGGCGACGGCCACGGCTCGGGCGTCCGTGTCGAGCCCGATCTGAGTCTTGTGCTGCTCGATCTTCGCGATCACGCCGGCACGGTCGAGCGGCCCCTTGAGCAGATAGCGGGCCACGCCGGGGCGCGCGTGATAGTCGAGCAGGTCGTCGACGTCATTGTCGGTGAACGGACGAAG
This sequence comes from Dermacoccus sp. Tok2021, assembly GCF_019895135.1. Lineage (NCBI taxonomy): Bacteria > Bacillati > Actinomycetota > Actinomycetes > Micrococcales > Dermacoccaceae > Dermacoccus > Dermacoccus sp. Tok2021. The sequence continues at coordinate 92,397 of NZ_JAGTHU010000011.1, read as the reverse complement.
GGTCGTGCGCGCGGTAGCGATCGGCAGGGGAAGCGGCATGGAGCCCAGGCTAGCGAGCGTTTCGAACTCAGCCGATCCAGTTGTAGTGCCAGTACTCGGGGTTCGATCCGTTCTGGTCCAGGTGCTCGGGGCGGTCCCACCCGTAGGCCTTGCCGTTGTTGCTCAGCCACCTATCAGCCGCGGTACCGAACTTGAACGGAGAAGCACCGCGCCCTTCAGCCAGCGCACTCGTGTTACCGAGGAGATCCATCGCTCGCCCGTAGCCGTGGTTGGACGTGCCCGGGTTGGCCGCGCGTGGGAAACCGTCGACCTTCCCGTACATGTTCTGCCTGGGCGTATTTCGCACTCGGGCACCGCCGGGTGTCGCCCATCGCGTATCCCGTGCCCTTCTCCGTCAGGATCGCCGCACCACCGCACCGCGTGGTCGGGAGCCCCTTGGGCCACCCGTGGGCATACATGCCGTCCCAGGCGAACTTCGTCGTGCCGGGCACCCGCGTGTTCGGCTTGAACGACGCCGGCACCACGGCCTTCGCACCTGAGTTGGCCACCGTCACCCAGCCGCCGGCGAAGGGATGAACGAGGCCGCCGCCGACTCGCGTCCAGGCCTTCACCGCGGACGACGACGCCGTCGCGCTCCCAACCATCTATCGAACGGCGGGATTCGAGACGTAGTAGTCGTAGACCCGTGACTCGACCCCGTGGATCGGGGCGGAGGCCGAGGCGCGCATGAGCGCGCCCCGGTACGCGTGGTTCGGCGAGTCGAACCGCTGCCAGAGACCCTTCGCGTCCGACATCTGAGGGCTCACCGGCCAGCCGGTGTTCGGATGCGCCTTGTAGTACTCCGCAAAGCCGTCGAGCACCACACCACCCATCGTCGGAATCGGCCGTCCCGAAGCGTCCACGGCGATCAGGGCGAGGCCCCTCTCGAAGTGGCGCGCATAACCACCACCGGCTCGGTACCACCGTTGCTCGGTGCTCGTCGGCTTGCCGAGGGCTCCGATGCCGGTGGCGGTGGCGACGTGCGGACCCACGGGGATCGGCGCCGGGGTGGGAGAGGTGCTCGTCGGCTCCGTAGGCGTCGGCGTGGGCGGTGACGAAGTCGTGCTGCTGCTCGTCGCCGGGGAGGACGCCGAGGGTGTGGGCGTCGGCGGTGTGCTCGAAGCGTTACCGGGCACCGTCGTGGTGGGCTCGGCGCCGGGTACCACCTGCGGTGCGGAGGGCGACGTGGGTGCGACGGTTCCGGCTCCCGGCGACGGATGGGGTGCCGCACCCGCCGCGCTGACTCCCCACGCGGCGAACGGCGCCACGACCGTGCCCGACAGAACGGTCGAGAAGATCGATCGAATCTTCATGTGCGCCCCGGGTACTGCGTTCCCTTGTGCGAGGTCAAGGCTAGGAGAGGCGGGGTGACGTCGGGGCGGAGGATAGGTGAAAATTCGCTGACATCGCTGTGCACGACTCCGGTCGGGCACTACGGTGCTCAGTCGATGACGGCCACGGTGTGCTGAGCGATGGCGAGTTCCTCGTTCGTCGGCACGACGCAGAGGGCCACCTTCGAGGCGGGAGTCGAGACGACGCGCGGGTCGTCGCTGCGCACCTCGTTCGCGGCCTCGTCGAGCTCGACGCCGAGCCACGCGAGACGCTCGCAGACGGCGGCCCGGACCGCGGCGTTGTTCTCGCCGACGCCGGCGGTGAACGTCACGGCGTCGACGCCACCGAGAACCGATGTGTAGGCGCCGATGTACTTGACGAGGCGGTGCACGTAAACGTCGAACGCGAGCGTCGCCGTCTCGTCACCCGCCCCGACGCGCTCCATGAGGTCGCGGAAGTCGGTCGCACCGGCCATGCCGAGGATGCCCGAGCCCCTGTTGAGGAGGGTGTCGATCTCGTCGACGCCGAGCCCCGCGACGCGGTTGAGGTGCAACACGGCACCGGGGTCGATGTCGCCGCCGCGCGTGCCCATGACGAGGCCCTCCAGCGGCGTCACACCCATCGACGTCTCCACGGCACGACCGCCGTCGATGGCCGACATCGAGGCACCGTTGCCGAGGTGGCAGACGATCTGCTTGAGGGAGGCCGGATCGGCGCCGAGCAGTTCCGGCACCCGCGCCGACACGTACTCGTGCGACGTGCCGTGGAAGCCGTACCGACGCAGGGCGTGCTCCTTGGCGAGCGCGGCGTCGATGGCGTAGGTGTACGCCGCGGGCGGTAGCGTCGCGAAGAAGCCGGTGTCGAACACGGCGACGTGGGCGTGGTCGGGAAGGATGCGCTGTGCCGCCTCGATTCCCGTCGCGTTCGCGGGGTTGTGCAGCGGCGCGAGGGTGCCGAGGCGCTTGATCTCGGCGAGCACCCGCTCGTCGACGAGCACGGGGTCGGAGAAGTTTCGCCCGCCGTGGACGACGCGGTGACCGACGGCGACGACGCCCGCGTCCGCCAGTGCGAGACCGGTCTCGCTCATGACGTCCGTCATCTGCTCGAGCGCGACGGCGTGGTCGGCGATCGCCACCTCGCGGTGGGTCTTCTCTCCGTCGTACTCGTGCGTGATCGTCGCGTTGTCGTGCCCGATCCGCTCGACGAGGCCCTTGACGAGGTGCTCGCCGGTGGTGGGGTCGACGATCTGGTACTTGAGCGAACTGGATCCGGCGTTGAGAACGAGGACGTTGCCGTCGCGCTGGGTCATCGTGCTTCCTCCTGCGCCTGGACGGCGGTGATGGCGATCGTGTTGACGATGTCCTCGACGAGCGCACCACGCGACAGGTCGTTGACCGGCTTGTTGAGCCCCTGCAACACCGGTCCGATGGCGACGGCGCCCGCGGAGCGCTGCACGGCCTTGTACGTGTTGTTGCCCGTGTTGAGGTCGGGGAAGACGAGCACCGTCGCGCGTCCGGCCACCGGCGAGTCGGGCATCTTCGAGCGCGCGACGCTCGGTTCGACGGCCGCGTCGTACTGGATCGGCCCGTCGACGAGCAGCTTAGGCGCCCGCTCGCGCACGAGTTCTGTTGCGCTGCGTACCTTCTCGACGTCGGCACCGCTACCGGACGTGCCGGTGGAGTAGGACAGCATCGCAACGCGCGGATCGACGCCGAACGCCTCGGCGGTACGCGCCGAACTGATGGCGATGTCGGCGAGTTCCTCGGCGCTCGGGTCGGGGTTGACCGCGCAGTCGCCGTAGACGAGCACGCGATCGGCGAGCGCCATGAGGAAGACGCTCGAGACGATCTTCGCGTCCGGAGCCGTCTTGATGATCTCGAAGCTCGGCTTGATCGTGTGCGCCGTCGTGTGCGCGGCACCCGAGACCATGCCGTCGGCGAGCCCGAGGTGCACCATCATGGTGCCGAAGTACGACACGTCCTGAACGATCTCGCGGGCCTTCTCGAGCTCCAGCCCCTTGTGTTTGCGAAGCTCCGCGTACTCGGTGGCGAACTTCTCGACGAGTTCCTCGTCCTGCGGCGAAACGATGCGCGCCCCGCGGATGTCCAGGCCCTTGCTGCTCGCGAGGCCGCGCACCCGGTTCTCGTCGCCGAGGATCGTGAGGTCGGCGATGCCGGCGCGCAGCACCTCGTCGGCGGCCTGCAGGATGCGGATGTCGTCCCCCTCGGGCAGCACGATGTGCTTGCGGTCGCCGCGCGCCCGGTCGAGCAGGCGGTGGCCGAACATGAGCGGCGTGACGACGGCCGCCTCGTCGACCTCGATGGCGGTGAGCAGTCGCTCGGCGTCGATCGACTCGCTGAACACGCGCAGCGCCGTCTGCTTCTTCGCGAGGCTCCCCGAGGACAGGGCACTGCGCGTGCCCGCGAGCGCCGCCGTCGTCTCGAAGGTGCCGTCGTTTGTCACGAGGATCGGCACGTCGAGCTCGGTGCCGTCGAGCAGTTGCTGGACGCTCTCGGGCGGGCGGTAGCCGCCGGTCAGGACGACCGAGGCGAGGCCCGGGAAGGTGCCCGACTGGTGGGCGAGCACGAGACCGGGCAACACGTCGTAGCGGTCACCCGGGGCGATGACGGTGACGTCCTCGACGAGGCGGGTCAGCACGTTGGGCAGCGACATGGCGGCGACGACGAACCCACGCGACTCGCGCTGCAGCCACTCGGGGTTGCCGCGCCACAGCGTCGCGTTGCACGCGTCCGCGAGCGCCTGGATCGTCGGCGCGACGAGCAGGGGCACCTCGGGCACGACGCCTGCGACGGGCACGCTCTCGGTCTCGGGGTCCTGCGCCAGTGCGGCGCGGATGGCGTCGGTGTCACCGCTCGTGGCGCGGTTGACGACGAGCGCGACGGGCACCGCGTGCTGGGCGCGAAGCTGCGCGCAGCCCATGACGGCGACCTGCTCGATCTCCTCGGGCGTGCGCTCACGCCCGTGGACGACGAGAACGACCGGTGCGCCGAGGTTCGCGGCGATCTTCGCGTTGAACTCGGCCTCCCGACCGGTGGAGACGTCGGCGAAGTCGCTGCCGAGGGCGAGCACGACGTCGGCGTTCTGGGCCACGGCGTCCCGACGCTGCAGGATCGTGCCGAGTGCGGCCTGCTCGTCGTCGTGCAGGGCGTCGTACGTGACGCCGATGGCGTCCTCGTAGCTCTGGTCGACGGCCGGGTGCGACAGGAGGAGGTCGACGACCTTGTCCCTGCGCGAGGCCGTGACCGGCCGGAAGACGGCGATGCGGCCCGCTTGGCGGGAGAGGAGGTCGAGGAGGCCGTAGGCGACGGTCGACTTACCCGTCTCGCCTTCGGCCGAGGTCACAAAGACGGTGCGCGACATGCCTCCACCCTAGCGAGGGCATTCGTCTCAGACCGCGATCTCCCCACCCGGAACGAGGGCATCGAGGCGACGTACCGCGAACTCGTACCCCTGCACACCGCAACCGACGATGACGGCGGCGGCCTTGTCGCTCAGGTACGAGTGGTGGCGGAACGGCTCGCGGGCGTGGACGTTCGAGATGTGCACCTCGACGAACGGTGCCTCCAGGTTCGCGAGGGCGTCTCGGATGGCCACGCTCGTGTGCGTGTACGCGCCTGCGTTGATGACGACGCCGACGCTCGTGCGGCGGATGCGCTGGATCTCGTCGACGAGCGCGCCCTCGTGGTTGCTCTGGAAGCACTCGACGTCGAACTCGAGCTCGCCGCCCGTGCGGCGAGCCAGCTCCTCGACGTCACCGAGGGTGTCGGCCCCGTAGATGTGGGGCTCACGCTCGCCGAGCAGGTTGAGGTTCGGGCCGTTGAGGACGTGAAGGGTGCCGCGCGCCGAAGTCATGCGCCCATCTTGCCGTTCGCGCGGCGCGTGCGAAACCCACGGCTCACGGACTCGGCCCCTATCGTGTGTCGCACCGAACCCGACAGCGCACAGGAGGCACCGGCCATGAGTGAAGCCAAGAAGGCCCACATCCGCCGCTACTACGAGGCCGTCGACGCCGCCGACGTCGAGGGAGTGCTCGACATCTTCACGCCGGACGCCCACCTACCGCCGCCCCGGCTACCCCGACATTGTGGGCGCCGACGCGCTGCGTGCCTTCTACGAGGGTGAGCGCGTCATCGAGAGCGGACGCCACAGCGTCCACACGCTCGTGCTCGAGGGCGACGAGGGCTTTGTCGGCGGCTCGTTCGAGGGCGTGCTGAAGAACGGCGATCAGGCGTCGCTCGAGTTCGCCGACCTCTTCCGGTTCGCGCCCGACGGCAAGGTCTCCTTCCGCCAGAGCTACTTCTACGCCCCTTTGGTCTGAGCCCGGCGCACGCCCGAGGGCGCTACGGGTCCGCGCTCAGACTCCGCGCAGGTCGAGCGTCAGCGTCGACGACGCTCCGTCGACGACGATGACGGGGATGCCCCAGTCCTGCTGGTAGAGGTGACACGCGGCGTGCTCGGGCACCTCACCGGTGACCGGATCGCCGTCACAGGCCGCCGCGCGCACGCTGACGTGAAGGATCGCCGAGCCGACGCTCTCGTCGATGACGAGCGATCGAGTGAGCCCTTGGCCCTTGCCGGCACCTTCGCGCAGGAACGCCTCCGGCGAACTGCTCACGTGCAGCATCGTCGGGTCGCCCCAGCGCATGTCGAGCTTCTGCCCCGCAGGCGGTTCGAACGTGACGACGAGTTCCGCTGCACCACTGGCGATCTCGGTGACGGGTCGTTGCGTCTGGTGCGCCTCGCCGCGCACGTGCTGCGCCTCCTGCGTCAGCGCCACGGGCGTCAGGCGGTGGGCGTTCGCCTCGACGACGAGCAGATGGGCGCGGTCGTCGCCTGTCGCCGGAACGACGATGACGTCGCTCGGCTCCGCGAGGCCGGTCGTGAGCGTTGAGACGTCGCCCTTCGCAGGGTCGAAGCGGCGCAGTGCGCCGTTGTAGGTGTCGGCGACGACGACGGAGCCGTCCGGCAGTTCCGCGACGCCGAGCGGGTGCTGGAGGAGCGCTTCGCCGGCCGGTCCGTCGACGTGCCCGAAGTCGAACAAGCCCTGCCCGACGTGGGTCGTCACCTCGAAACCGTCGTCGGTGACGGCGATGCTGCGCAGCGCCGATGTCTCCGAATCGGCGATCCACACGCGCGAACCGTCGGCCGAAGTGGCGAGGCCGCTCGGCTGGGCGAACCAGGCGTCGTGGGCAGCACCGTCGCGGATGCCCTCGTTCGACGTTCCGGCGAGGACGGCAACCGTGTTGTCCGCCGGGTGCTCGGCGAGGTGAAGCACCCACAGCTGATGTGTGCCCGCCATGGCGACGACGACACGGTCGTACCACCACGCGAGGTCCCACGGCGTCGACAACGCCTGCCTGAGCGCCGGCCCGGAGCCTTCGCGCTCGCGCAGCTGTTCACCCGTTCCGGCGAGGGTGCGCACGCGCCCGTCACTCAGGCGGATGCCCTTGATCTCGTGGTTGACGCTGTCGGCGACGAGCACGTCGTCACCGGTGCGCTCGGCCGCCTCCGGCGGGAGGACGAGCAGGCCCTGGGGTTCGTTGAAGACGCCCTCACCACCGAAGCGTGCAAGCCCGCTCTCACCGTCGGCCGCGAGGTGGACGACCTGGTGATGCGCGGTGTCGCTCACGACAAAGGTGCCGTCGGCGAGGCGCGCCACCTTGCCGGGGAAACGCAGCGCCGTGCTCGGCGCGGGCGGCGGAACGTACGGGCCACTGCCGGAGCGCAGGGTGCCCTTGGCCTCGTGCTCGACGAGCAGTTCCTCGACGAGCGTCGTGAGACCGTGGCCGTGACCTTCGCCGGACATCGACGCGACGATGTAGCCCTCCGGGTCGATGACGACGAGCGTCGGCCACGCGCGGGCGGCGTACGCCTGCCACGTCACGAGGTCCGGGTCGTCGAGCACCGGGTGGTGCACGGCGTACCGCTCGACAGCGGCCACGAGCGCCTCCGGGTCGGCCTCGTGCTCGAACTTCGGCGAGTGCACCCCGACGATGACGAGCTTGTCGCCGAACCTCTCCTCGAGGGGGCGAAGCTCGTCCAGGACGTGGAGGCAGTTGACGCAGCAAAAAGTCCAGAAGTCGAGAACGACGACCTTGCCGCGCAGGTCCGCCAGGCGCACGTCGTCGCCTCCGGTGTTGAGCCAGCCGCGTCCGGTCAGTTCGGGGGCGCGAAGTTTCATGCGAGACACCCTAACGGTCGATGTTTGGGTATCAGCGAGACTGCCCGGTCACGCTGATACTCGAACATTCGCGTTGTCCACAGGGCTCCTGCAGCACTCCACCGGTTTCTTCGACAGTGGGGCGTATGACTCACAGACATCGGGACGTCTCCGCCCTGGGCCGAGAGCTCGCTTCGTCCTCCTACGGCGTCCTGTCGAGGCGACGTCTCGCCCTCGTGGGTGTCGACCGCTTCGATGTGCGCACCCAGATCCGCCTCGGCCGGTGGGAACCCCTCGGGCACCACTCGCTGCGCGTCGTCGACGTGGCATGGAACGACGTCCGCTCGCCCATCGTCGCCGCAGCCTTCGACGCCGCTCCAACAGCCTGGGCAGACGGGGTGAGTGCACTTCTCCTCGCCGGCTTGAGCGCGTGGCGGTCGAACTGCATCGACCTGGCCATGCCCGCCACCGCCTCGGCTCGCTCCACGCCAGAGGTTCGACACCACCGCGTCACCGTCACGCCGTTGCGCTGGCCCCACCCCGTACCGCGCGCCCACGAAGCCATCGCAGCCGTGCGCGCGGCGGCGTGGGCCGAGACAGACCGTCAGGCCGCGGCACTTCTGACCATGAGCGTCCAGCAACGGCTGGTTCACGCACCCCGGATGACTCAGGCGCTGGACCTGCTTCCCAAACTTCGACGCCGCGCTTCCATCCGCGACGTGATTGCGGACATCAGCGGAGGTAGCGAATCGATGGGTGAACTGGACTTTGTCGCCGAATGTCGGCGCCGCGGCCTTCCTATACCTGATCGGCAAGTGCTGGGGCCCGGCCCCCGCGGGCGGATGTACCTCGATGTCGTGTGGGAAGCGGCACGTTTGTGTGTCGAGATCGACGGCGCGCACCACTACGTCGGCGACGTACCCATGGCCGACGCGCTGCGTCAGAACGAGATAGCGATGGGCGGACTCACCGTGATGCGTATCCCTCGGTTGGCCCTACGTGTCAGCCCGGAGCCCTTCTTCGCGCAGATCCAGCGCTATCTCTCCGCTCATGGTTGTGTACGAGCGTGACTCAGGCGTCCCGCTCGTACACAACCATTCACAGGCGTCGGTCGGACAAAACGGGGAAGCTCTCGCGGGCCGCGCGCACCTCGTCCACGTCGATGTCGAGCGTGAGCACGCGCTCACCGCGGCCCGCCTCGGCGAGCACCTCACCGCTCGGGGAGATGACGGCCGAGTTGCCACCCATCTCCGTCTTCGCGTGCGTGCCCGCAGTGTTGCAGGCGATGACGAAGACCTGGTTCTCGATGGCCCGTGCCTGCAGGAGCGTGCGCCACGCTGCGATGCGTGCCGCCGGCCACGCGGCGGGGATGACGAAGATCTGGGCGCCCTCGTCGACCTGCTTGCGGAACAGCTCCGGGAAGCGCAGGTCGTAACAGGTGGCGAGGCCCACCTTGACGCTGTTGCTGCCGCTTTCGTCCCCCGACGACGGCTCGTCGAAGTCAAGCACGACGACATCCTCGCCCGCCTCGAGAAGCTTGGGCTCGCCGTTGCCGAACCCGAAGCGGTGGATCTTGCGGTAGGTGCCGACGAGTTCACCGTCGGGGTCGAACACCATCGACGTGTTCCACAGTCCACGCCCCTCGGGGCCGGGTTCGCCCGACTTCTCGATGATCGAACCGGCGTGCACGTACGCGCCGAGGTTCGCAGCGGCCTCGGAGAGCGCCTGCGCGACCGGACCCTCGACGTCCTGGGCCTTGTCGGGCCACGCCGGGTAGTCGAAACCTCCGGCGCTCCACAGCTCGGGCAGCACGACGAGGTCGGCGCCCTCCTGCGACTCGACGAGCGAGGCAACGCGGTGGATGCGCTCGGCCATCGGCTCCGAGTCGGTGTAGGCGAGCTGGATGACTGCGACGCGCATGTTCTCAGTCCTTCGTGGTCGACGAGTTCGAACGGGCCTCTTCGTTCTCGACGGTAGCCGACGAGGCGCCGTCACGCTCCACCCCCGAAGCGGGGCGTCCACCGCGGGCCGCGAGGTACTCGTTGTAGGCGCGAAGTTCGGCGTCGTCGTCCCTTTCGGCCTGACGCTCGGCACGCTCACCCTCGATGCGGTCGGAGCGGTACCACTGGGACGCCACGATCATGGCCAGCAGGAACGTCGGGCCCTCACCCGAACCCCACGTGATGGTTCCCGCGGCCTGCTGGTCGCGTAGCGGGTTGTCAACGAAGCCGAGCTGCTCGAAGAACCCCGGGGCGAGCAGCGTGTCGCCGGTCATCATCGCGACACCGAAGAACGCGTGGAACGTGATGGTGATGAGGAGCACGAGCAGGCGCAGCGGTGCGGGCCACTTCTTGGGGCCCGGGTCGATGCCGATGAGCGACCACGCGAAGAGGTAACCGCTCACGAGGAAGTGGACGTTCATGAGGATGTGGCCGGTGTGCGTCGTGAGCGCCAGTTCGAACAGCGGCGTGTAGTAGAACGCCAACAGGCTCACGAAGAACAGCGCCGCCGCGACGGCCGGGTTCGCCACCACGTTGAGGTAGCGGCTGTGGACGACCGAAAGCAGCACCTCACGCGGGCCACGCGTGCCGTCCTTGCGCCTCGCCCAGGCGCGCAGCATGAGCGTCACGGGAGCAGCCATGACGAGGAGGACGGGCACCGTCATCGAGATGACCATGTGGCCGGCCATGTGGACACTCATCATGACGCGCCCGTAGACGCCGGCTCCGCCGTTGACCGTGACGAGGAAGACGAGCCAGGCGACCACCCACAGGATCGTGCGGTGGATCGGCCAGGCGTCACCGCGGCGGCGCAGGCGCTCGGCCCACCGCACGTACTGGACGATGGCGACGACCGCGACGACCGTGAACAGCCACTCGATGCGCCACTGGCCGAAGAAGTTCTCGACCGAGAGCGGCGGCGGTGCCGCGTAGCCCGTGAGGTTGACGATGCGGTCGGAGCTCTCCGTCACCTCACCGACCGGCGGGGCGGAGCGGGCCAGGGCGGCGGCGAGGCCCATCGCGCCACCCATGACGAGAGCCTCGACGAACGCGAGGCGTGCGAACAGGGCCTTGCTCGGCTTGTCCGAGGCGTCATGTTCGAGGACGGCGACGACGCGGCGGCGCTGCTGCCAACCGATGATGCCGAGCACGAGAAGACACACGGCCTTGGCCACGATGACGAGACCGTAGCGCGTCGAGAAGTACTCGCCGATCTCGTGCACGCGCAGGGTCGAAGCGAGAACACCCGACAGACCGACGAGGCCGATGCACCACGTGGCGACGGCCGAGAAACGGCGCACCGACGCCGCGGCTCCCTTGCCGAGGCGCGGCCACATCACGCCGAGCGCGATGATGCCGCCGACCCACGCGGCGACCGGCGCGATGTGCAGGATGAGCGAGTCGACGGCCGTCTCGTGATCGGTCGATCCGGCCGCGTGCCCGCTGAGCGCAATGGGCCACAGTGCGAGGAAACCGAGCCCCGTCATCCAGGCGAGCGTAACGCGGGTGGCGCTCCACCAACACACGAGCGCGATGACGAGAGCCGCGAGCGCTGTCAGGGCGGGGTTGCGCAGCAGCTCGATCTGCCAGGTGTTGCTCCACCACTGCCCCACGTACCCGGGGCTGCTCACGGGCAAACCGGCGAGGTCGCCGTAGGAGAGGAAGCTGACGACGACGAGCGACGCGAACCACAGCGTGGCGCTGATGGCGGCCCAGCGTCCGGCTCGAGCAACACGAGCGGTCTTGCTGCCCTCGGGCACGACGAAGGCACCGAGCGCGGCGAATCCGATCGTGGCCGCCATCGCGACGTCCGCGACCGGCTTGAACACGGCGATGCCCCAGCGCACGAGCGCACCCGAGTCGAGAAGCTGCTGGGCCTTGCTCGCGCCGGTGAAGACGATGGTGGCCGCAGCCACGACGACCGCGACGCAGAGGACGACGAGGAGAACCTGAGGGCCGCTGACCCCCGAAGCCGACCCCCGCGACGTGGACGCAGCAGAGCCGGCACGGGGCGTTTCGGGGGCGTTCGTCGACATGGTTCCAAGCCTACGGTCCGGCCCCGACAAGCCGATCACGGCCACCCGGGCGCCACGGTTTGCTTGTATGGCACAACCAAACATATAGTTGTTCGCGCCAAGGAACGCCCGTCGTCCGACGCGGCACCACCCACCCCGCGAAGGACACCATGACCGTCGACCGAGCCGTGGCGCGCGAAATCGCCACGTCGCTCGTGGGCACGTTCAAGGCGCTCAGCGCGCACAAGCGTCGCCTCCCACGCCCCCACCCCCACGCCGAACAAGGGTCGATCCCGCTGCTCTACGCCCTCGCGGCCGAGCCGCTGCGCGTCTCCGCACTCGCCGAGGTCATCCACTCGGATGTCTCGACCGTCAGCCGTCAGGTGAGCGCCCTCTCCGGAGGCGGCCTCGTGGCCAAGATCCAGGATCCCGAGGACGGGCGAGCCCAGCTCGTCAGCCTCACCGACGAAGGCACCGCCCTCATCGAGGACATGCGAGAGCTCCGCGCCCGCTGGGTGCAGTCGCTCCTGTCCGACTGGAGCAGCGACGAAGCGCTCGAGTTCGAACGGCTCCTCACCAAGTTCTCGGACTCGCTCGACGCCTACGTGGCGCCCGCGGCCGACACCGCCTCCCCCACCACCGACTCCTCACGAAGGAACGACACGTGACGTCACCCGCAGCGCCGCCGGCCCCCGCGCCCGCAGCCGGCGAATTCACCCACGCGCAGATCATGCGCATCCTCTACGGGCTGCTCATGGGCATGTTCCTCGCCGCCCTCGACCAGACCATCGTCTCCACCGCGATACGCACCATCGGTGACGACCTGCACGGGCTGTCCGCGCAGGCGTGGGTGACGACGGCCTACCTCATCACCTCGACGATCGCGACGCCGCTCTACGGCAAGCTGTCGGACATGTTCGGGCGTCGCCCGTTCTACCTGTTCGCCATCGTCACGTTCATCATCGGCTCGCTCGCGTGTTCGTTCGCGGACACGATGTACCAGCTCGCCGCGTTCCGTGCGATCCAGGGCATCGGCGCCGGCGGCCTCATGTCGCTGGCTCTCGCCATCATCGGCGACATCCTGCCGCCGCGTGAGCGCGCCAAGTACCAGGGCTACTTCCTCGCCGTCTTCGGTACGACGTCGGTGCTCGGCCCGGTCATCGGCGGCTTCTTCGCCGAGCAGAGCTCCATCCTCGGCCTGACGGGCTGGCGCTGGGTCTTCCTCATCAACGTGCCGCTCGGCGTCGTCGCGTTCTTGCTCGTGGCGCGCACGCTGCACCTGCACCACGAGCGCCGCGAGGCTCGCGTCGACTACCTGGGCGCGGCTGCGCTCGTCATCGGCCTCGTGCCGCTCCTGACGGTGGCCGAACAGGGCCGCACGTGGGGCTGGGACTCGACGAAGTCGATCGCCTGCTTCGTCATCGGCATCATCGGCATCCTGCTGTTCATCGCCGTCGAGGCGCGCATGAAGGACGACGCGCTCATCCCGCTGCGCATCTTCAAGAGCCGCGCCATCTCGGTGACGATCGTCGGTTCGATCATCATCGGCATGGCGATGTTCGGCGCCATGATGATGCTGCCGCTCTACATGCAGATCGTGCACGGCGCGTCGCCGATGAAGTCCGGCCTCATGATGCTTCCGCTCGTGCTCGGCATGATGTCGGCCTCGATCATTTCGGGTCAGATCACGGCGCGCACCGGCGTCATCCGCATCTTCCCGATCATCGGTACGGCCCTGCTGTCGATCGGCATGTTCGCGCTGTCGCACATCACCGCCGACTCCGAGCTGTGGGTCGTCATGGCGTTCATGCTCCTCGTCGGCCTCGGCCTCGGTAACTGCATGCAGGCGCTGACGCTCATCGTGCAGAACGCCGTGTCGCCGCGCGAGATCGGTATGGCCACGTCGTCCGCGACGTTCTTCCGCCAGATGGGTGGAACCATCGGTGTCGCCGTCTTCCTGTCGATGCTGTTCTCGACGGTCGGCGACCGCATCAAGGAGAACATGACGGCGGCCGCCGCGACGCCGGAGTTCAAGCAGGCTCTGCAGACCGCGCTCGGCGACAAGACGCTCATGGCCGACAAGGAGGCCTACGGCATCGTCCAGGGTCTCGCGAACCCGAAGGGTGGTGGCGCTGCGCTCAACTCGGTGAGTGAGGACTCGTCCGTCATCTCGCGTCTGCCGAAGGCCATCGCGCACCCGTTCGAGGCGGGCTTCGCGGACGCCATGGACCACGTCTTCCTCACGGCGATGGGCATTTCCGTCCTCGGCTTCCTCGTGCTGCTGCTCCTGCCGAAGATCGAGCTGCGCACGCAGTCCGGCATGGCGGCCGCTGCTGCGGCCAAGTCGAAGGCCGAGGGCGAGGACGCCGCTGCTGCTGCGAGCGTGGGCGGCGTCGACGATAGCGAGGCTCCCGCCACCACTCGCGCTGCCGACGGTCACGTCAGTGGCACCTCGCCGGCCGCGGAGGTCGTCGGTACGGGCTCCGCGTGGTGCGCAGCGCCGACGATGGAGGAGATCGCCGCGGACGGTCAGCCCGTCCCGGAGGCCGTCCACGACGCCGAGGTTCGTGTGGAACTTCGCGAGCAGGGCGAGGACGTCGCGCACAAGACCCCGCGTCACCGTCGATCGGACGACTGAACGACGTCACCTGAAATGCCCGCTCCGGCTCTGACGGGGCGGGCATTTGCGTGTGATGGAATGTCGGCGCACGCCGACCTCTCGTGAGCGCGATGAGGATCGAAGATGGAGAACTGGAGCCTGGACCATCCGGGGCTCGGCCGCTTCGAGGCGTACGTCGGATGGCATGACGAACTGCGCCAGATCGACCCGAGTTACCCCGAACCCGACGAGGACGATTCGCCCGAAGCGCTCGCGCAGACTGCGGCGGCGAAGAAGGCCGACGGACGGCTGGGGCGCCTTGCCGGTCGAGTGCGCCCGATGCTCGGCATGAACGAGCAGTGGCAGCGCCAGGGGCTCGTCATCACCCGTGACGGGCGCACGATCTCGCGCCACCAGAGCATCGGTTCGCGCAAGGCACCGATGGCGCGCTCGCTGCCGGACGGCAAGTTCACCTCGAGTTCGTCCGCGACGAAGCCGTACTTCGACATCACGGCCGACCCCCTGGGGCGTCACCTGACCGACATCCACCTCAAGACTGAGGACGAGGTCGTCGCCTTCGAGCCGCCCGAGGACTCCCCAGCTGCCCGTCGTCAGGACGCGATGGACGCGTCCCCGTGGAAGCGCGTCGTGTACCCGCTGCTCGGCGGGCTCGGCAAGAGCGGGTGGACCATCGTGATGCTCCTGCTCGCGCCGGTCATCACGGAGATCATCGCCACCGTCATCGCGTGGATCGTCGAGTTGCTCGCGCCGCTCGTGCCCGACATCGACTGGCCCAACATCTCGCTGCCGAGCATCCCGTGGCCCGATCTGCCCAACATCAACTGGCCCGACATTCCGTGGCCGAGTCTGCCGAGCATCCCGTGGCCGGACTGGACTCCGCCCGGCTGGGTGGTGTGGCTGCTCGACCATCCGAAGGTCTGGTTCCCCATCTTCCTGGCCGTCTTCTGGGGTGTGGGGGCGCGCCGCGATGCGAAGAAGTCGCAGGCCAAGAAGGCCGAGTGGGCCAAGCGCCACGAGTACGCCCGCCTGGCCGGAGCGATGCGCGAGCTGGCCGCCCGGGAGACCGACGACTGACGCCCGGCGCGTGGGTCGCTCAGCCGATGAGCGGGCGCCCCTCCGGGTAGGTGTAGCGGCGTGTGCTCTCGCGCAGCGCCAACGCAGAGACGAGGGTGATCGGCCCGAGGCGCCCCAGAAACATGAGCGCGACGAGCAGCAGCTGACCGGCATCCGGCAGCTTGGCCGTAACACCGGTCGACAACCCGACCGTCGCGAACGCCGACGTCGACTCGAACAGCAACTCGGCGAGGCGAATGTCGGATATCTGCGTGAGGATCAGGGTCGAGGCGACGACGGCCGCGATGCCGATGAGGGCGACGTTGAGAGCCTGACGCATCGTGCGATCGGCGATGCGCCGCTCGAAGATCGTCGCATGCGTCTCCCCGCGCATCTCGGAGACGATGCCGACGAGCAGGAGGAAGAACGTCGTCACCTTGATGCCGCCCGCAGTACCGGCGGATCCTCCACCGATGAACATCAGGATGATCGTCGACAAGAGGGTGCCCTCGTCGACCTGGCCGTAATCCCACGCGTTGAATCCCGCGGTGCGCGGCGAGACGCTGTGGAACGTGCCCACGAGGAGCTTCTCGCCGAGGCCCATCTGGCCGAGCGTTTTCGGGTTACTCCACTCCACTGCGGTGATCACGACGGCGCCGATGAGCAGCAACGACGTCGACATCATGAGGGTGATCTTCGTGTGCAGGCTCCAACGGCGCCGCCTGCGGACCCGGATCACCTCCATAATGACCGGGAACCCGAGCCCACCGAGGATTATCGCGGCGCTGATGGGCGCAATGATCCACACGTCACGCGCGTAACTCATGAGATTGTCGCTGAACAGCGCGAAACCGGCGTTGTTGAACGCCGAAACGGCGTGGAAGACACCGAGGTACGCGGCACGGCCGAACGAATGGCCGTAGCCGAGCCACCATCGCAGAGTCAGGGCTGTCGCGACGAGGATCTCGACGGTGCACGTCACGCGCACGACGCCGAACAGCACGTTGCGGATGTCGCCCAGACCCTCGGCCTTCGTCTCGCTGGCAGCTGTGAGGCGGCTGCGCAGCCCGAGCTTCTTCGTCAGCACGATGGCGAGCAGCGACGCGAGCGTCATGACGCCGAAGCCGCCGATCTGGATGAGGACGAGGATGACGACCTGGCCGAACGGCGTCCAGTAGTTCGGCGTGTCAACGGTCGACAGGCCGGTGACGCATACGGCGCTCGTCGCGTGGAACACAGCGGTGACGACGGGCGCAGAGCCTGGCGCCGTGGTGGCGATCGGCAGCATGAGCAACGCCGTGCCGACCGCGACCGCTGCCGCGAATGCGGCGACAACGACCTGCCCCGCGTGCCGGAACCTCAGCTGCTTGACCCACTGATCACGCATCGGCTTCCCATCTCCGCCCTGCGGGCCGCCTGACTGCGGCCCGCCCCGAGCGTAGTCCCCGCCCTGCCACACGGGCGGCGTCAGGCCCAGGCAATGCCCTTCGCGGGGTTCTCGAGGATCTGGCCGACCGTCGAGAGGAAGCGCGAGCCGACGTCGCCGTCGATGAGGCGGTGGTCGAAGCTCAGCGAGAGCTGGGCCACCTGGCGGATCGCGATGTCCTGCTCACCGGCGTCGTTCGTGACGACCCACGGCATCGGACGCACCGCGCCGATGGCCAGGATGCCGCTCTCACCGGGCTTGATGATCGGCGTTCCGGCGTCGACTCCGAAGACGCCGATGTTGCTGATCGTGAACGTGCCGCCGTTGAGGATGGCCGGGCTCGGCTTGCCGTGACGGGCGATGTCGATGAGCTTCGCCATCTCCCGCGCCAGATCGAGCAGGCCGAAGCGTCCGGCGTTCTTGATGTTCGGCACGAGCAGGCCACGGTCGGTGGCCGCCGCGATGCCGAGGTTCACCTCGGAGCGCATGACGATCTCGGCGTTCGCCTCGTCCCACAGCGCGTTCATCATCGGCTCGCGCTTCATCGCAATGAGGCACGCCTTCGCGACGATGAGGTTCGGCGTCACCTTGACGTCGCGGAACTCGCGGTCGCGCTGCAACTCCTTGACGAACTCCATCGTGCGCGTCATGTCGACGGTGTAGAACTCGCTGACGTGCGGCGCGGTGAACGCGCTGCTCACCATCGCCTGGGCCGTCACCTTGCGCACACCCTTGATCGGCAGACGCTCGTCCGTCAGGCCACCCGAAGCAGCCGGGGCCGCTGCCGGAACGACCGGAGGCTCGGGGGCCGTCGAGCGAGCCGCCGCAGCGGCGTCGACCGCGCTCGGGGCAGCCGGCGCCGTAGGCGCGTCGGGACGCATGTGGCGGGGAGTCGACGCTCCTGCCGCAGCCGACACATCGTCACGGCTGGCGACGCCGTCGTCGCGCGAGGCCTTCACCTCGTCGATGTCGACGCCCTGCGCCTTCGCGAAACCGCGCGTCGCCGGGGCGGCGAGCGCACGCTCACCTGCGTCCGGGCGGTTGCGACGGGCGCGGCGGCTCGTGCTGGACGCCGTCGGGCCGTACCCGACGAGGGTCTTCTGCTGCGGCTCCTCGTCGCCCTCGGCTGCCGTGGCCGCCGGAGCGTCGTTTGCCGGGGGCGCGACCTCGGCGGAGGCCTGCATGTCGTCAGCCGCTTCTTCGGCCGGCGACTCGGACGTCGAGGCGTCGACCTCGGCAGCACCGTCGACGGCGGCCTCGACAACGTCGACGTCGCCGCCGACCTCGATCGTCACGATCGGCGTACCGACCTCGACGGTCTCACCCTCGGGAACGAGGATCTCGACGACCTTGCCCTCCCACGGGATGGGCAGCTCGACGAGCGACTTGGCCGTCTCGATCTCGAGGACGGGCTGGTTGACCTCCACGGTGTCGCCCGCGGCGACGTGCCACGTGACGATCTCGGCCTCGACGAGGCCCTCACCGGGATCGGGCAGGGGGAACTGCAGAACAGGCACTGGCGTGTCTCCTAGAAGCTGAAGGCTGCGTCGACGGCATCGAGGATGCGGTCGAGGCCGGGAAGGTACTCGCGCTCGTGGCGGCTCGGCGGGTACGGGATGTCGTATCCCGTGACGCGCTGCACCGGCGCTTCGAGCGAGTAGAAGCACTTCTCCTGGATGATGGCGGCGATCTCGGCGCCCATACCGAGCGTGCGGGCGGCCTCGTGGACGACGACGGCGCGACCGGTCTTGCGAACCGACTCGCAGATCGTCTCCTCGTCGAGCGGCGAGAGCGTGCGCAGGTCGATGACCTCCAGGGATCGTCCCTCCTCCTCGGCGGCCTTGGCCACGTCGAGGCAGGTGCGCACCATCGGGCCGTAGGCCAGGAGCGTGAGGTCGGTGCCCTCGCGCAGAACCTCGGCCTCGTACAGGTCGCGCTGCGGGCCGGCTGCGAGATCGAGCTGGTCGGGGCTCGGCTCGTGGTAGCGACGCTTGGGCTCGTAGAACACGACCGGGTCGTCGGAGTCGATGGCCTGGCGCATCATCCAGTACGCGTCGACGGGCCGCGAGCAGACGACAACGCGCAGGCCGGCGGTGTGCACGAAGTACGACTCGTTCGACTCGCTGTGGTGCTCGACGGCGCCGATGCCGCCACCGAACGGGATGCGGATGACCATCGGCAGCTTCACCGCGCCACCGGTGCGGTTGTGCAGCTTGCTCACCTGACTGACGATCTGGTCGAAGGCCGGGTAGACGAAGCCGTCGAACTGGATCTCGACGATCGGGCGGTAGCCGCGCATCGCAAGACCGACGGCCGAACCGACGATGCCGGACTCGGCCAGCGGTGGG
Organism: Dermacoccus sp. Tok2021; assembly: GCF_019895135.1. Lineage (NCBI taxonomy): Bacteria > Bacillati > Actinomycetota > Actinomycetes > Micrococcales > Dermacoccaceae > Dermacoccus > Dermacoccus sp. Tok2021. The sequence goes on along the minus strand of NZ_JAGTHU010000011.1, from coordinate 73,383 downwards.
TCGATGACGCGCTCGCCGAACTCGCGCTTGAGGCCGTCGGTGAGGCGGAAGACGCCGCCGAGGTCACCGACGTCCTCACCGATGACGACGACCTTGTCGTCGGCTACCATCGCGTCGTGCATCGCCGCGTTGAGAGCGCGGGCGAGCGAGAGCTTCGGCGGCTTCTTGGCGCGAACGGGAGCCTTCTCAGCGGTCTCCGACGTGCTCACGCGCTCGCCTCCTCGAAGGACGCGAGGTACTCGGCGAACTCCTCGCGCTGCGCGCGCAGCTGCGGGTCGAGGTGGATGTAGGCGTTGTCGAACATCGCCGTCATCTCCGGGTCGGCCATCTCGACGCAGGAGCGGCGCCAACCAGCGGCCAGATCCTTCGCCTCGGCGTCGACATCGTCGAAGAACGACGCGTCGGCGTGGTTCTCACGCTCGAGCAGGGCGCGCAGACGCGCGATCGGGTCCTTGGCCTTCCACGCCTCGACGTGCGCCTCCTCGCGGTAGCGCGTCGGGTCGTCGGACGTCGTGTGGGCGCCCATGCGATAGGTGAAGGCCTCGATGAGCGTCGGGCCGAGCCCGCTGCGTGCGTTGTCGAGGCTGCGGCGCGTGACGGCCCAGGTGGCGAGCACGTCGTTGCCGTCGGTGCGCACACCGGGGAAGCCGAAGCCGTCCGCGCGTTTGTACGGCGGAATGATGAACTGGCGCGTGTTGGGCTCGCTGATCGCCCAACCGTTGTTCTGGATGAAGAAGACCATCGGCGAGTGGTTGACGGCCGCGTAGACCATGGCCTCGTTGAAGTCACCCTGGCTCGTGCCACCGTCACCCGTGAACGCGATGACGGCCGTGTCCTTCGTGTCGTCTCCGGTGCCCACGAGGCCGTCGAGGCGCACGCCCATGGCGTAGCCGGCGGCGTTGAGCATCTGGTTGCCGATGACGATGGTGAACGTGGCGAAGTTGTGGTCGGCCGGGTTCCAGCCACCGTGGCTCACACCGCGGTAGGTGGCGAAGACCTGCGCGGGCGTGATGCCGCGGCAGAACGCGACGCCGTGCTCGCGGTAGCCCGGGTAGGCGAAGTCCTGCTCACGCATGGCGTGGCCGGCGGCGACCTGCGCGGCCTCCTGGCCGAGGAGCTGCGGCCACAGGCCCAGCTCACCCTGGCGCTGGAGGCTGTAGCCCTCGATGTCGAACCGGCGCACGAGCACCATGTCGCGGTACATGGCGCGCACCTCTTCGGCCGTGATGGCCTTGAGCGCTTCCATGTACGGCTCGTTGACGCTCGACATCGGCGTGCGCGAACCGTCGGGTGCAATGAGCTGCACCATGTCCGGGCCGCCGTCCGTGACGTCGGGCAAACCGTCGAGCTTGTGGCCTGCGACGTGCGTGACGCCGTCGATGCCTTCCGATGCTCCGGAGATCGTCATCGTTCCTCCTCGGCGGAGGCGAACGATGCGTCACCCCCGCGTTCGGTGGTGGACGGTTGATGCGCCGTACCACCTCGTCGGGATCTTGTGACGCAGGTCACGCCACAGATGATGACGGTACCCGACCAAACGACCTGCGAAGCACTACCCGCGCGTCACTTTTTCCTTGCGCCGCCGCGGATTTCGAGGGGTGAGCGGCGAGTCTCACCATGTGGTCATCGAGGGCCGACGAAACCCTTCACAACGTCGACAAGGCGGTCGTTGGCCTCCGGCTCCGCGATGGTGGCGCGCACGCCCTCCCCCGCGAACGGACGCACGACGAGTCCGGCGTCCTTCGCGACGCCGGCGAACTCCTCCGTGCGCTCGCCGAGCGGCAGCCAGACGAAGTTGGCCTGCGTGTCGGGGATGTTGAGGTCGGCGTCGGCGAGCGCCTCGACGACGCGTCGGCGCTCGGCGACGAGGGCCTGCACGCGCTCCTCGAGTTCGTCGTACGCAGCGAGGCTGGCGACAGCCGCCTTCTGTGCCATGTCGTTGACGCCGAACGGCGTGGCCGCCTTGCGCAGGGCCTCGGTGATGCGCGGGCGCGCCACGGCGTAGCCGACGCGCAGCCCCGCCAGGCCGTAGGCCTTGGAGAACGTGCGCAGCACGACGACGTTGGGGAACTCCCGGTAGAACGCGAGCGCGTCCGGAGCGTCGTCGGCCTCGACGAACTCGAGGTAGGCCTCGTCGAGAACGACGAGCAGATCCTTCGGAAGCTTCTCGATGAAGGCCCGAAGTTCGTCGGTACGAACGCTGGGGCCGGTGGGGTTGTTCGGGGTGCACACGATGAGCAGGCGGGTGCGGTCGGTGACGGCGGCTGCCATGGCGTCGAGGTCGTGGCGGGAGTCGGCGTCGAGGGGCACCTGAACCGAGCGTGCACCGGTCAGCGCGGTGACGATGGGGTAGGCCTCGAACGAGCGCCACGCGTAGACGACCTCGTCACCCGGCTCGCACGTGATGGCGATGAGCGCGGCGAGGATGCCGACCGATCCGGTGCCGAAGCTGACCTCGTCGTCACTGACACCGAGCTTTTGCGCGAGAGCGTGCGTGAGCTCCGAGGAGGCCATGTCGGGGTAGCGGTTCATCGTCGCGACGGCCTCGTGGACGGCCTCGACGACGGACGGCAGCGGCGGGTACGGGTTCTCGTTGCTCGAGATCTTGTAGACGACCGTGTCCCCCTCAGCTGCGGCCGGTTTGCCGGGCTTGTAGCCGGGCACCGAGTCGAGCGTCGTACGCAGTCGGACGGGGGTGGCGAGGGTCTCGTCGGTCATACCCAGCACCTTAGATCTGCCCCGGCGCCCTCCCAGCCGGGCGCGGGCTCGGACCCAATCGGCCAGTTCGACCCGGCGGGTCGCGACCACGTGTCAGTCGGTATTGAGTTTGCTACTGGGCGTATGAGTGGGTCCGTCAACTTCGCCGACGGAGACATCAACTATTCTGCCGGGACAGGCATTGGAACCCCAGGCGTAGGCATTAACGCTCAGCGAAAAACTGGAGATCTTCCGAGTGGTCCGCAGACTCAGCTCCTCCTCTCTGGTCTGGGCTACACGGATTCAGATTCGGCAGGAGACTATGGCGGTTTCGGTGCCGATGCGCACGTCGCCATTGTCAGCCAAGCTGAGAATTAGGGTGACCCCTTCGTGGTCTTTTGGGTGAATGGAGCACACATGTTTGTATCCCTCGGAGGCTCGTCCGTGACTCCCCTCGGCGTTCTCTTCTTCGTCATTCTTATGGTTGGAGCTGTGCTCTACATCCTTTTTGAGTTTGGATCCTGGGGGAGCGATAACTGGAAATCCAGCAAGGGTTCTGGCCCTCTTTGGAAGCGGAGAATTCCGCATGATGATGAGAGCGACGAGTGACCTTTGAGTGACCTTGGAACCCGGACCTCCACCTGTATCTGACGCGGCTCGACCGCGCCTTCGGTGGCCACAACTACGCCACCTACCAGCCGCACCTCGACGAGATGACGCTCTGGGCCCTCACGGCTCCGCCACAGGCTTGAGGGTCACACTGGAGACATGCGCACTCTGCTCAAGATCGCCATCAACGGCCTCGCACTCTGGGCCGCCGCAGCGCTCGTCGACGGCATCACGCTGGCCGACGGCGCGAGCACCACGACCTCCAAGGTGCTCACCATCGCCGTCGTCGCGGCGGTGTTCGGCCTCGTCAACGCCGTCGTCCGGCCCGTCGCGAAGTTCTTCGGTTTCCCGTTCCTCATCGTGACGCTCGGGCTGTTCATCTTCGTCATCAACGCGGCCATGCTGGCCTTGACGTCGTGGCTCTCGGGAGTGTTCGGTCTCGACTTCCACGTCGACCAGTTCTGGCCAACGGCAGTGCTCGGCGCCCTCGTCGTGACGTTCGTGTCGTGGGTGCTGGGCCTCTTCTTCGACACCGACGACGACACCCGCCGTCCTGCGCCGCGCGGCTACGACCGCCGCGGCCCCGGTCGCCCGGGCGGGCCGACGATGTCGCGCTACTGAGCCTCGATCACGCCCAGTCGGGCGCTTCGCCGTTCTCGAGGTAGACGCCGAAGCGTCCGGCGTCGGCGGCCGCGACCGCCTGGCGGATCACCTTGGCCGTGTACGCCGCGACGTGGTCGTCGAGGTCGCCGGGCGCCACGTGGTGGATGCCGGCGATCTCCTTGCGCTGCAGGGTGAAGTCGTCACTCGAGCGGTCGAGCGTGGCCTCGAAGACGTAGAGCATCGCGTCGTCCCAGCCGCGCCACGGCGGCAGCCACGACACGACGCGCAGCCCGGTGAGGGTGGCCTTGACGCCGAGTTCCTCGTCGAGTTCGCGCACCACCGCGTGTGCGGGCGACTCGTGGGGGTCGACGACGCCGCCGGGCAGATCCCAGAAGCGCTTGTACGAGAGCTCGCACAGCATGACGCCGCCCGCTTCGTCGCGCACGAGTGCCTGCGCGATGGTGCGGGTCTTGGGCAGCTTCGTGTTGAGGTAGACGGCCGCCTTGGAGACGGTGTTCTCGTCGGGCAGCTCCTCGGCCGAGGCCTCGGCCACCGTCGCCTCGCGCCGTTCGGCGGCCACCTTGGCCTTGATCTCGCGCTCCTGCTCGTGCGTCTGGTCGCTCATCAGCCCTCCGGTTGCATGTGGGCGATCTCGTCGAGGAAGTCGTCGACCTCCTTGGGGTCGTACCCTCGGCGCAGCCCCGCCGAGTCGAACCGCGCGTACTGCGGATCGGGCAGTTCGATGCCACGGCGCATCGCGATGACGACCGAGTCGAGGTAGTCGTCGACGTCGTGTTCGTCGTAGCTCGTCGAGGCGCGCCCGATGAGGGTGAACTTCTTCTCCCGCACGAGGTCCATCTGCTCGTGCGTCCAGCGCAGCGTCGTGTCGTCGTCCCGTGTCGTCAGCGCGGCGATCTCGGCGTCGCGCTCGCGGCGCGCCACCTCGTCGGGGTGCTCGACGACGGTGGTGGCCGACCACACCGACATGAGGGTGAGGAAGCCCGCGACCTGCGTCCGCGACACGCCTCCGCGCGGCGTACGGCGCAGCGCCATGGCGTCGAGGTCGGGCAGGGGCTTCGCCTTGCGCATCGCCGTCAGGGCGCGCACGCGCAGGCGTTCGACGTCGTCCGCGTGGTACCCGCCGGCGGCGACCGACGCGAACCTCGCGGACTCGACGACGGCGATCTGCTCAGGACTCCACGACATGACTCCACCTTTTCACGAGGCGGCGGCCGCTCGCGCGTCAGAGCGTGAGGACGAGCTTGCCCTCGGCGCGGCGCTCCTCCATCTCGGCGATGGCCTCGCCGGCCTTCTCGAGCGGACGCACGGGGCCGAGCACCGGCTTGAGCGCGCCGCTCGCGACGAGGGGCTCGATGGCCTTCCACTGCTCGGGCACCGTCTCGGGCCGGGGCATCCAGAACGCGCCCCAGCCGACGCCGACGACGTCGATGTTGTTGAGGAGCAGGCGGTTGACCTTGACCTCGGGGATCGAGCCGCCGGTGAAGCCGAGCACGAGCATGCGGCCCTCGACGCCGAGGCTGCGCAGGGAGTCGGTGAAGCGGTCGCCGCCGACCGGGTCGACGACGATGTCGACGCCGCGGCCCTCGGTGATTTCCATGACGGCGTCCTTGAAACCCTCCGGCGCGATGGCGTGGTCGGCACCTGCAGCCGTCGCGATCTCGCGCTTGGCTTCGCTCGACGCGACGGCGACGACCTTGGCCCCGCGCGCCTTCGCGTGCTGGATCGCCGCGATGCCGATGCCGCCGGCGGCTCCGTGGACGAGCACGGTCTCCCCCTCGGCGAGGCGGCCGCGTCGGTCGAGCGCGAACTGCACGGTGAGGTAGTTCATCGGCAGGGCCGCGCCCTCCTCGAAGGAGACGCCGTCGGGCAGCGCGAAGACGAACGGCGCGGGCACGGCCACGCGCTCGGCGAGGCCACCGAAGCCGGGGAACGCGACCACGCGGTCGCCCTCACTGAACCCCGAACCTTCCGGGGCACTGACGACGACGCCCGCCACCTCGGAACCGAGGACGAAGGGCGGCTCGGGCTTCATCTGGTAGAGCCCGCGCGTCAGCAGCGAGTCGGGGTAGCACAGGCCCGCGGCCCGCACCTCGACGAGAACGTCGCCCTTGCCCGGGGTGGGCTCGGCGATGTCGTTGATCTCGACGGCCGACGGGCCGTCGAGCGTGGTGACCTGTACTGCGCGCATCGTTCTTCTCCTTGGTGCGGTTCGTCGGGTGTCGAGTGGTTCAGGCGGTGGGGTTCTCGCCCCACGGCAAGGGGGTGGTGCGGTTCACCGCGAGCAGGGCGTCGAGGGCGGCTTCGCAGTGGTCGACGAGTTCCTCACGACCGGGCCGCTCGCCGTCGACCTCGCCGCTCGTCCACGACAGGGCCAGGTCTTCAACGTAGGCGAGCCAGCCGCGGATCGCGACGGGACTGGCGTTCACGCCGTCGTCGGCAAGGGCGTCGAGGACGAAGTCGGTGACGCGACCGCGCCACGTGTCCGCGGCCTCCGCGCCGCCGAAGTCGCTGAGGTTGCCGCGCACGAGGGCGATGTAGATCTCGCGTCGTCGCGCAATGCGTGCGATGTAGCGGGTGATGACCTGGCGCAGCGCTTCACGCCCGGTGGCGTCGGCGTCCGGTTGTACCGTGTGAACAACCCGGCGCCCGGCGGCGTGCACGACGGCCTCGTAGTACGCGGCCTTCGTCGGGAAGTAGTGGAAGAGCAGGGCGCGCGAGATGCCGGCCTCGGCGGCGACCTCGTCGAGCGACACCTCCTGGATGGGGCGGTACGCCAGCTTCTTGAGGCCGATGATGACGAGTTGCCGGCTGCGCTCGTCCTTCGTCAACCGCACCCTCTTGGCGGGTACTGGAGAAATCTGCTCGTTCACACTATTGAGCATTGCTCAATAGTGTGACTACAGTCAAGACATGGACCTCACACTCTCACCCCTCGCCCAGGAACTCGCCGATGAAGTGGACGCCTTCGTCCGCGAGAAGATCGAGCCCGCCGAAGTCGAGATTCAACACTTCTACGCCGACCTCAAGGCCAAGGGCGAGAACTCGTTCGTCGTCCACCCGAAGATCGAGGAGCTCAAGGCCGAGGCCCGAGCCGCCGGTCTGTGGAACATGTTCTTGCCCGTGGGCGAGGGCGACGAGTGGGCCGAGCGCTTCGGCACCCGGGGCGGCAAGGGCTTCTCCAACGTCGACTACGCAGCCATCGCCGAGAAGACAGGGCGCACGGCACTGTCGCCGATGATCTTCAACTGCAACGCACCGGACACGGGCAACATGGAGGTGCTGCTCAAGTACGGCACCAGGGAGCAGCAGGAGGAGTGGCTCGTGCCGCTGCTCGAGGGCAAGATCCGCTCGGCGTTCCTCATGACGGAGCCGGCGGTCGCCTCCTCGGACGCCACGAACATGGACGCGCGGGCCGTCATCGACGGCGACGAGGTCGTCATCAACGGTCGCAAGTGGTGGAGCTCGGGCGCCGCGCACCCCGACTGCAAGGTCTTCGTCTTCATGGGCCTGAGTGACCCCGACGCCGACCGTCACGCGCGTCACTCGATGATCCTCGTTCCGGCCGACGCTCCGGGCGTCACGATCAAGCGCGCCCTGCCCGTCATGGGTCAGCTCGACGAGCCGTTCGGCCACTGCGAGGTCGAACTCAAGGACGTTCGCGTTCCCCTCTCCAACGTCCTCGCAGGGCCGGGCAAGGCCTTCGCCATCGCACAGGGCCGTCTCGGCCCGGGCCGCATCCACCACTGCATGCGTCTCATCGGCCTGTCGGAGATGGCCCTCGAACTTGCGTGCAAGCGCGGCACCGAGCGTGTCGCGTTCGGCAAGCCGCTCATGCTGCTCGGCGGCAACCGCGAGCGCCTCGCGAAGGCGCGCATCGAGCTCGACATGGCGCGCCTGCTCGTGCAGCAGGCCGCGTGGAAGCTCGACGACGGCGGCACCCAGGCGGCGCGCGTCGACGTCAGCGCCATCAAGGCGATCGTGCCGTCGATCGCGTGCGACATCATCGACTTCGCCATCCAGATCCACGGCGGCGGCGGCATGTCGGACGACTTCCCGCTCACGGCCGCCTACGCGAACGCCCGCTCGCTGCGCCTGGCCGATGGCCCGGACGAGGTGCACCTCAGCATGGTGGCCCGTGAGGAGCTCAAGCCCTACCTCGCGGCGCAGGGTGCCGGAGCGGCCAAGTGACGACGCCCGCCGACAAGACGCTCGACGACGTCGAGGCCAACGCGGGAGCGATGCGCGAGGAGGACGCGTTCGACGTGGCCGCCGTCGCGCAGTGGCTGCGCGAGAACGCACACCCCGAGGCCGACACGAGCGGTCTCGACGGCACGCCCGAGGTGCGACAGTTCACGGGCGGGGCGAGCAACCTCACCTACCTCCTGCGCTACCCGGAGCGCGACCTCATCCTGCGCCGCCCGCCCTCGGGCACGAAGGCCAAGGGCGCGCACGACATGCGCCGCGAGCACGACATCCAGCGCGCACTCGCGCCGCACTTTCCCGCCGTCGCGCCGATGGTGGCCTTCTGTGACGACGAGTCGGTCATCGGCAGCGAGTTCTACGTCATGGAGCGCCTCGACGGCATCATCCTGCGTCAGGAGATCCCGCCGGAGATGGGCCTCGACGAGGACGGCGTGCGCAAGCTGTGCGAGACGGCGATCGACGAGCTCATCGCGTTGCACTCGGTCGACATCCAGGCCGCGGGGCTGGAGTCGTTCGGCAAGGGCGAGGGCTACGTGCGTCGTCAGGTCGAGGGGTGGTCCGCTCGCTACCGCAAGGCCCGCACGCACGGCGAGGAGCACGGCACCGGCTCGTTCGAGACGGTCATGGTGTGGCTCGACGAGCACCAGCCGCAGGACGTCGCGAACTGCCTCATCCACAACGACTACCGCTTCGACAACTTCGTGCTCGACAAGGACGACCCGACGCGCATCCTGGGCATCCTCGACTGGGAGATGGCAACCCTCGGCGATCCGCTCATGGATCTCGGCGGGGCCCTCGCCTACTGGGTGCAGGCCGACGACGACGAATTCATGCGCGGCTCACGCCGTCAGCCGACGCACACGCCGGGCATGATGACGCGCGACGAGGTGTGGAGCTACTACGCCGAGAAGTCCGGGCGCACGATCGACCCGAAGGATCAGCTGTTCTACGAGGTGTTCGGGCTGTTCCGCTTGGCCGTCATCGCGCAGCAGATCTACTACCGCTACGCGAACGGGCAGACGCACAACCCCGTCTTCAAGCAGTTCCGCCCGATGGTCAACTACCTCGAGTGGCGCTGCGAGAAGCTCATCGGCGCGAACGGGGACGGCGCGTGAGCATTGTCTACCTCGTGCGTCACGGCCAGGCCAGCTTCGGGCGCAGCGACTACGACAAGCTGTCGCCGCTCGGTGAGGAGCAGGCGCGCATGACGGGCGCCGCCCTCGCCGGGTGCGGCGTGAAGCCCGCCCTGCTGGTCACGGGTTCGCTTCAGCGCCAGCGCGTCACGGGTTCGCGCATGTGGGAGGAGGCCGGCTGGGAGGCTCCCGTCGACATCGACGAGGGGTGGAACGAGTACGACCACGACGCCATCGTCTACACGCACAAACCGGCGTACACGAACCAGGCCGTCATGCAGGCCGACCTCGCGCGCCGCGGCAACCCGCGCCGGGCGTTCCAGGAGATGTTCGTCGAGGCCACCGGTCGGTGGACGTCGGGTGAGCACGACGACTACGACGAGACGTTCGCCCAGTTCGCCGACCGCATCATGCTCGCGCTAGGGCGCGTGACGTCGCGACTCTCCTCGGGGCAGGACGCCGTCGTCGTGTCGTCCGGCGGGCCGATCTCCTGGGCGGCCTCGCACCTGCTCACGAGCTCGGCGAAGGAACGCGCCGTCTCGAGTGCGGGCGCCGCGGGCGTCAGTGACGCCGCGGTGGCCGTCTGGCACAATCTCAGCGCCACGACGGTCAACGCGTCCGTGACGAAGATCCTCGTCGGGCGCACACTCACGGCACTCACGGTGAACGACCACAGCCACCTCCAAGGTCGCGAGGGGTACGTCACCTACCGTTGAGTCGCCCGATGGCGAGGCCCCTCTGCGGCGTAGGCGACGCGGTGCGTCCCCAGCCGACTTCTCACCTTCTCGGGCAGGGTTCCGAGTCGCCCGTCCGACTAGCGACCGGCGATTCACCCCGTGAGGAAGGAGTGCCCGTGACCGAGTTGAAGCGCCCTGGTGCGGCCCTCCACTTCATCGAGTCCGGCCCGCGGAACGCCCCCGTGGTCGTGCTGGGGCACGGGTTGTTCTTCACGGGGTCTCTCTTCCACCATCAACTCGACGCACTCGAACAGCAGTTCCGTTGTGTGAGTTTCGACTGGCGCGGGCACGGGCTGACGTCGGCCCGCGGCCCGTTCGCGATGAACGACCTCGTCGACGACCTCGAGGCGCTTCTTTCGACGATCAACCGGCCAGTGCACTACGTCGGGCACGGCTTGGGCGGTTCGGCGGCCTTGCCGCTCGCGGCCCGGCGCGGTGAACTCTTCCGTTCCCTCACCTTGCTCGGGGCGTCGGCGAACGCGGAGGATCCCGACGACGCGTACTGGTACCTGCGCCTGGCCAATCGCTATCGGCGCCTCGGCGGGTGGGCGGTTCGCCCGAAACTCAGGCAGGCGCTCTTCTGCGAGACGAGCCTGCGCAGCGGGCAGGTGCGGCGAGAGGTCGACCACTGGGCCGAGGAGTTCGGGCAGCCGTCGCGAGCCGAGTTGCGCCACGCGATCCGCGCGTTCGCGAACCGCCGCGGCACACAGCCAGAGGCCCACAGCCTCCGAGTTCCGACACAGCTCATCGTCGGCGAGGACGACGCCGTCAATCCGCCGTATCGCAGCAGGCGGCTCGAGGAGCTCATTTCGGGCGCCGAGGTGCACACGGTCGAAGGCGCCGGACACGCGGTACCGCTCGAATCGCCGCAGACGGTGACTCATCTGGTGCGCTCGTTCGTCGAACGCGTGGAGCACCTCCCCCGCCTCTGACGCCGCCTCCCCCGACCTGTCACGTCGGGGCCGTATCCTGGCGGCATGCGCGTTCTCGTCACCGGCGGTGCCGGTTTCATCGGCTCCCACACCGTGCTCGCCCTGCTCGAGGCGGGCCACGAACCCGTCATCGGCGACAACTTCGCGAACTCGAGCCCCAAGGTGCTTGAGCGCTTGGAGCAGATCGCCGGGCAGCCGGTGACGTGTCACGAGGTCGACCTCACCGACGTCGCAGCCACGGACGCCCTCGTCGCGGACGTGAAGCCCGACGCGGTCATCCACTTCGCCGGCTACAAAGCCGTCGGCGAGAGCGTCGAAAAGCCGCTCATGTACTACACGAACAACCTCGACTCGACGTTCGCGGTGCTCGCGGCGATGACCGAACACGGCGTGGAGAAGTTCGTGTTCTCGTCGTCGGCGACGGTGTACGGCCCGGATGCGCCGCTGCCGTACCACGAGGAGTACGAGCCGCTTCGGGCGACGAACCCGTACGGCTGGACGAAGGCGATGATCGAGCAGATCGTCACGGACGTCGCGGCCGCGAGCCCCGGTTTCAAGGCGGCGCTCCTGCGTTACTTCAACCCCATCGGCGCGCACGAGAGCGGGCTCATCGGTGAGGACCCGAGCGGCATCCCGAACAACCTCATGCCGTACATCGCGCAGGTGGCCGTGGGGCGGCGCGAGAAGCTGGGCGTCTTCGGTGACGACTACGACACGAAGGACGGCACGGGTGAGCGCGACTACATCCACGTCGTCGACCTCGCGGCCGGGCACGTTGCGGCGCTCGCCCACCTCGACGCGATGAGCGAGTCGGCGCGCGCCTTCAACCTCGGCACCGGGCAGGGCACGAGCGTTTTCGAGCTGCTCCACGCGTTCGAGCGGGCGTGCGGCAAGGAGTTGCCGTACGAGGTGGGTCCGCGGCGTGCGGGCGATCTGCCGGTGACGTACGCCGACCCGACGCGCGCGCGTGAGGAGCTCGGCTGGAAGGCCGAGAAGACGATCGACGACATGTGCGTCGACACGTGGCGTTGGCAGTCGGCCAACCCGAACGGGTTCGGCGGCTGAAGCGCCGATGACGAGTTGGGCGCGCACGATCGCGGACGACCCGAACCACTCGACCTGGTACGTCGAGCGGATGCGTGGGCTGGCAGCCGACGGTGAGGATCTCGCGGGCGAGGCGCGCTTCGTCGCGGCGCTCGTCGGGCCCGGTTCGCGGGTGCTCGACGCCGGGTGCGGGCCGGGACGCGTCAGCGGCGCGATGAAGGCGCTGGGGCTCTCGCCCGTCGGCGTGGACCTCGACCCTGTGCTGCTCGACGCGGCGCGCGAGGACTGGCCGGACATCCGCTTCGAGCAGTGCGACCTGGGCGCGGTGCCGGCGGGGTTCTTCGAGAGCCTGGGAGCGCCGTTCGACGCTGCCGTGTGTGCGGGCAACGTGTTGCCGTTCATGGAGGACGGCGCGCAGGCGCGGGCGCTTGCCGCGTTGTTCGCGGCCGTGCGCGACGGCGGGCGTCTGGCCGTCGGGTTCGGCACCGAGCGCGGCTATGTGCTCGAACAGTTCCTCGCGGACGCCGAACGCGCCGGCTGGCGCCGTGACGCCGTCTTCGCGACGTGGGAGCTGCACGCGCGCGACAACGCGTCAGACTTCGTGGTGGCCGTGTTCACGCGGGTCGGGTAGCGCTCGAGCACTGCCTGCCCCGCCCGTCAGCGCCGGGCGCGCAACGCGTGACGGTTGAACGTGCCATCTCACACTGCGAGAATTGAATCTCGCAATGTGTCGCAGTGCGCGATTTCCAGACACTCTTGACCCATGAGTGGCGATGCCTCCACCGTCTACACGCACGGCCACAGCGAACCGGTCCTGCGTTCACATTCGTGGCGCACCGTGGAGAACTCGGCGGCGTACCTGGCGCCGCACCTCACCCCCGGGGCACGCCTGCTCGACGTCGGGGCCGGACCGGGCACGATCAGCATCGACTTCGCGCGGCGCGTGAAGCACGTGACCGTCACCGAGATCAGCGACGACGCGCTGAGCCACTCCCGCCAGGCCGCCTCGACGGCGGGCGTGACGAACATGAGCTTCGCGGTGGAGGATGTGCTCGACCTGTCCTTCCCGGACGACTCGTTCGACGTCGTCCACGCGCATCAGGTGCTGCAGCACGTCGCCGACCCCGCCGTCTCACTGCGCGAGATGGCCCGTGTGACGCGTCCTGGTGGTGTGGTGGCCGTCCGTGATGCCGACTACGGCGCGATGACCTGGTGGCCGGAGTCGGCGGACATGCAGCGGTGGCGCGAGCTGTACTCGGCGGCCGCACGGGCCAACAGGGGTGAACCCGACGCCGGGCGGCGCCTGTTCGCCTGGGCCCACGCAGCGGGGTTGGTCGACGCCACAGCATCGAGTTCCACGTGGACCTATGCTGCATCCGACGAACGCCTGTGGTGGGCCGAGCTGTGGGCCGATCGCGTCACCCACACCTTCTTGGCCGAACAGCTCGTGGCCGACGGTTCGGCCGCCCGCCCCGAACTGGAGGACATCGCGACGGCATGGCGCAGGTGGGGTGAACATCCTGACGGCTGGTTCTGCGTGCCGCACGGCGAGATCCTCTGGCGCAAGCCCTGAGGCCGGGCGCTGGTGGTGGGCGGTGCACGGTCCCGGGATGGGCATGCCTGAGGTGACGATCAACCCGGTGGGTACGGATGCCGAGGATCAGTTGACGTTGCGATACGAGTGGTCCGGCGTCCCCACCGGGGACAGGGAGTTCGAGCGACACTTCCGCGCGTGTTGGCAGACGGAACGGCACCGACGACGTGCTTTCGTCGCACATGCGGCGGACGGGCGTCCGGTGGGGATGGCTAATGCCCTGATCTACACGAGGGTGCCGAGCCCTGGACGTCCGACGGCTCGGTGGCTTTACGCGGCCAACGTCTTCGTGACACCGACCTTTCGCCGCCGCGGTGTTGCCGCCTCCTTGATGGCCGAGGTCATCGACGCCGCCCGCGCCGAGGGGATGGTGCGCATCGTGCTCGCCCCGTCGGAGATGTCGATACCGCTGTACCGTTCGCTCGGGTTTCGTGTGGCCGACGATCTCATGCGTCTGGATCTCGAGTGAGCCCCGTTCGTCAGGCGATGAGCGCGTAGCCCTCACGAGAGGTGATCTCGTAGGCCGTGGTGTCGGCCGGGTCGGTGCGGTACCAGGTGCCGGTCGGGGAGTTCCAGACGCACACGCCGTCTGATCGCATGACCACCGCCCAGCCGCCGAACGTCTTCGCACGGTGATGGTGACGGCACAGCAGTTGCAGGTTCTCGCCCGACGTTGCACCGCCGTCGGCGTACGGCACGACGTGGTCGGCATCGCAGAACTCGCCCGGGCGCATGCAACCGGGGAAGCGGCAGTGCTCGTCACGCTGCTCGACGAACCGGCGCGTGGTGATCGACGGGCGGTAGGTGAATCGCGACGTCCACCGCGTCACGCCGCGCTTCTCGTCGACGAGTGCGACTGTGAAGGCGGAACCGACCGTCCCTGCGAGGCGCTCCACGCAGGCCGCCGACACAACACCGACGCCGGGCACGTGCAGGTCGGCGACTCGCGTGATCGAGCGCGGGGCGGTTGCGGCGCGTCGCTGACCTGCCGTTCCTATCCCGACGCCATCACCAACCTGCCCTGCGGCAAGTGGCGCGACGCCGTCCTCGGCTTCCCGGTAGAGCGCGCCCCACGGGGCCTGCCCAGCGGCGGGCCGCGCAACGCCACGGCCCGAGCCACCCTGTGCAGAACAGCCTCGACTGCGATCGATCGCACCGAACGGAACGGGCATGCCGCTCCCCTGACCGGCGAAGGGCATGCTTGTGCCTGGGGTGGTGCCGTCCTCGAAACAGCGCACGGGCACGGTGAGCCGCACGATGGGGTCGAATCTCACGGAGCCGAGGAGCAGGTCGACGAAGGCATCGACCCGCGCCCGGTTCATCCGGTACCGCGTCGCGCCGCCGTGCAGACGCTCGTGTTCCTGCGCCAGCTGGCGCGCACGCGCATCGATGGCGGCCTGGACCTGCCACGCCTGGTCGGCGTCCATGACAACGGTCATCTGCGTGAGCCTGGGCTGATCGGGATGCTCGCGGAACGAGACCTCGACGAGCGCCTCCGACGCGTCCTCATCCGCCGGCGCCGACAGCCCGAGCGAGGCAAGGAGCCGCCGCACACGACGCTTCACCGCCGCCGAACCGCCCAACAGCGCCCGGCCGGACACGAGCATCCCCTCGACGCTCTCCCGCTCGGCCAGCGCGAGGTGTTCGAGTTCGCGAAGCACCGTCTCGCAAGTCGTCATGCGCATCTCGCCCGCGCCGGCCATGACGAACATGCGAGGCAACGAGGCTCGCACGGCATCACCCGCTTCAGCCCACGCCTCCGCCGTACCGACACGGACTCCGAGCCGGGCCGCCAGATCGTCGGCAGCGAACTCGCCGGGCACGAACTGACGCGGGTCGCTCTCCCACTGGTCGACCTCGAGAACGTCGTGTCGCGTGACGACGCGAGCGTGGGCCGCCGCGAAGGCGTGCATCGTGGCGTCGGCGCTGCGCGAGACGTACGCGGCCGTGACGGTGAGCTCTTCGAGGGCGCGTCGCTCGGCGTCGAGTTGGGCGAGTTCCTCATCAACGGTTACCGCGTCCACCGCGAGCGCCGACGGCTCACCCCAGTCGATCGTCGGACGCGATGCGACCTCGAAGAGTTCGACGCCCACCGCGTGCCACGCCTCGACCCGCGCTTCGAGAGGCAGCGCACGAACGGCGGCCAGCACCTCGGCCACGTCGTCATGCTGTGTTGTCTCCACGCCTCATTTTATCGAACTTATGTTCGATTATCGAGCGAAAAGTCCGCCCAAATTTACCGGAGAGAAGCGGTCAGACACCGCCGCCAGCAGCTGACGCAGTTCGGTGCACCCGACGCACTCTGAGCCTGCTCAAACCGCATCAGCTGCACCGAAGTGCGTCAGCTGCACCGAAGTGCGTCAGCTGCACCAAGGCCCCCAACGCAAACGCCGCTGGGGCGTCACATCTTCTCGGGCGTCTCGATGCCGAGGAGGCCGAGGCCGTCGCTGAGCACCTGCAGCGTCAGGGCGCACAGGGCGAGGCGCGAGTCGCGCACGGCGTCGTCGTCGGCCTTGAGCACCGGGCACTTCTCGTAGAAGGCCGTGAACGCCGTCGCGAGTTCGAAGAGGTACGCGGCGAGCCGGTGCGGTTCGAGCGTCTCGCCGACGAGCGCGACGGCGGTGCCGTAGTCGAGCAGCTTCAGCGCGAGCGCGCGCTCGGCGTCCTCACCGATCGTGATGGCGGACGCAGGCGTCGCACCCGCGTCGGCGGCCTTGGCGAGGATCGAGCGGATACGCGTGGCGGCGTACTGCAGGTACGGGCCCGTGTTGCCGGTGAGCGCGAGCATGCGGTCGAAGTCGAACGTGTACTCGCTGTCGTGGGAGACCGACAGGTCCGAGTACTTCACCGCGCCGATGCCGACCTGGCGCGCGACGACGGCGCGCTCGGCGTCCGTCATGTCGGCCTTCGACTCCGCGACGACCTTCTCGGCGCGCTCGATGGCCTCGTCGAGCAGCTCCATGAGCCGCACCGAGTCACCCGAACGCGTCTTGAGCATCTTGCCGTCCGCGCCGAGCACCGAACCGATCTGCACGTGGATCGGCGTCGACTCCGGCCGGATGTAGCCCGCCTTGTCCGCCGCCGACCACGTCATGCGGAAGTGCAGGTTCTGCGGCGCGCCGACGACGTAGACGAGCCGGTCGCCAAGCAGATCCTGCGAGCGGTGCCGGACGGTGGCGAGGTCGGTCGTCGCGTAGCCGTAGCCGCCGTCGCTCTTGCGGATGATGAGCGGCACGGGAGCGTCGTCACGGCCGGTGAACTCGTCCTGGAAGATGCACAGCGCGCCGTCGGAGATCCGCGCGATACCGCGCGACTCGAGGTCCTCACAGATGCCCGCGAGTTCGTCGTTGTACGTCGACTCGCCCGCGAGGTCGGCGTCCGTCAGCGTCACGCCGAGCGTCGAGTACACCCGGTTGAAGTACGCCTTGGAGCGGTCCATGAGCTTGTTCCAGTGCGCCAGCGTCTCGGGGTCGCCGCCCTGCAGCAGCGTCACTCGCTTGCGGGCCCGCATGTTGAAGTCGCCCTTCGAGCCGGCCGGCTCGGCCTTCTCGGCGGTGTCGAACTTGACGCGCGCAGCCTGGTAGAAGGCGTTGGGGTCGGTCTCGAGGAGCTCCGCCTCGGGGCTGTTCTCGCCGACCTCGAGCAAGTGCTCGATGAGCATGCCGAACGGCGTGCCCCAGTCGCCGACGTGGTTCTGGCGCACGACGGTGTGCCCGAGGCGCGCGAGCACGCGCGCGAGCGAGTCACCGACGACCGTCGTGCGCAGGTGGCCGACGTGCATCTCCTTCGCGACGTTCGGCGAGGAGTAGTCGAGCGGAATGACCTCGAGCTTGCTCGGGGGCAGGACGCCGAGGGTGCCGTCGGCCAGGATCGTGGAGGCCTGCGCGGCCACCCAGTCCGTCGACAGCGTGATGTTAAGGAAGCCCGGGCCGGCGATCTCGACGTCCGAGATGAGCTGCATTGCAGCGGAGTCCGCCTTGAGCGCCTCGACGATGGCCGTCGCCACCTCGCGCGGGTTCTTGCCCACCTTCTTGGCGAGCGCCATCGCCGCGTTGACCTGGACGTCGGCGCTCGTCTGCTTCTTGTTGGCAGGTCGGATGACAGGGTCCGCGTCTCGCCACTCCTCGCCGAACGACGTGGCGATGGCGTTCTGAACGAAACCGGTCAACGAAGCGATGGGATCTGCCATACGTCAAGGTTAGAGCGGCGGCGCAAATCAGTTCTGCTGCGTCGCACGGCCCCGCCGGCCCACTGCGTGAGAACTCGGGCGGAACCTCAGCGAGGGCGGCGGCGTCGGACTCCCCGAGTCTGTAAGACTGACGACGAAGAATTGCACCCCACGGGAGGAAACACCATGAAGCTCCGCAGCACGGCTGCCGCCGTCGCGATCGCCGCCACCGCCACGATGGGCCTGGCGGCCTGCGGCGGCGAAGAAGCCCCCAAGGCCAAGGACGCCTGGAACGCCTCCCAGGAGTCGGCCGGCAAGTACAAGAGCATGGAGGTCAAGGCCTCGGGCAAGAGCAACGGCAAGCCGGCGAGCTTCACGATCAAGGGTGACGTCGACGGCGACCCGCAGACGCTCTCGGGCGAGATGGAGGGCGGCAAGATGGAGGCCGTCATCGTGGGCAGCAAGTCCTACATCAAGGCCGACTCCGCCTACTGGAAGTCCGCGATGGGCAACAGCGGCGCCTCGAGCGCGATGACGTCGATGATGGCCGACAAGTGGGTCGAGTCCCCCGAGAGCAACAGCGAGGACGCGAGCGACACGCTCAAGGACCTCGTCAAGGAGCTCAAGGACGACAACAACGCGTCCAACAAGAAGCTGCTGTCGGACAAGGCCACCGTCACCGACGAGAAGGTCGACGGCAAGGACGCGTGGAAGATCGAGAGCGAGGACAAGAAGGTCAAGGCCTGGGTCTCGAAGGAGGACTCGCGCGACGTCCTCAAGGTCGAGGGCTGGGAGGCCAAGACCTCGTCCTCCTCCAACGACGAGATGACGACCGTCAACTTCCTCTCGCACGACAAGGACTACGGCATCAAGGCGCCGAGCGGCGCCAAGAAGATGACCGACCTCATCAAGGGCTGACGCTCCGATGACGACGACGGCGCCGCTGCGTCCCCTCAGCGTGGCCTCGGCCGTCTCCGCGCTTCTCGCGGTGACGCTTTCGGGGTGCACGATGGGCTCGGACGCGGCGGCGCCGTCGCGTTCGGGCGCGGCGACGCCGGCGTCGTCCTCGAGTTCGTCCAGCTCATCGAGCACGACACTGCCCTCCGCCACGGCTGCGTGGAGCAAGACGCAGGACCGCATCGACGCCTACACCTCGCTGCGGGTCGACGGTCGTGACGCGATGGACGAGGAGTCGCCGCGGGCGATCATCACCGGAGACCTCGACACCGACCCGAGCGACATCGTTTTCACGAGCGACGAGATCGGCAACTTCACGTTGCGGCGCATCGGCTCCGACATCTACCTCAAGGGCGACGACGCCTACTGGAAGGCCGTCGCGAAGGACGACCCCACGCTCCCGGACGCGTCGTCGTTCGCCGACCGCTGGGTCAAGGCACCTGCGTCGACCTGGGACGACAACGATCTCGACGACATGTCGATCAAGCCGATCTTCGACGCGATGACCGACGACAGCGACCCGAAGTGGAAGACGCTCGCCTCCGACGACGCCGAGCTCACCCGAGACACGGTCGACGGGGTGGAGGCGTACAAGATCACCGGCGCCGACGGTGACACCGTCGTCTGGGCGAGCGCCGACGGCAAGTACAACCTGCTCAAGATTGAGGACGCCTCACCCGGTGAGGACGAGTTCGCCCTGGCCTCCTTCTCGCGCTGGAACGAGAAGTTCGAGGTCACCGCCCCCAAGGGCGCGCTCGACCTGGGCTCGGCCGACCCCGAATCAGGCACCGAGAAGACGACCTGACGCTCTGGTGGCGCGCCGAACCCGCGTGCCATGATGAGCGCGCAGTCGAGCGCTCGCTCCGATTGACGACCCCTCGAAGACGAACCTCCATGACAACCACCCCTCGCGCTCGCTACGTGCAGGCTCTCGTCAGCGCGCCGCTCGCCCTCGCCGTTCTCGGTGGATGCAGCGTCGCCGGCAAGAGCGTCGCGCCGGCGAAGACCACCTCGAACTCGAGCACCACGTCGACCACCCCGGCCGCCGCACCGAGCACGGACAATCTGCCGAGCACCGACAACCTGCCGACCGCGTCCGTCCTCTTCTCGCGAGCCCAGGACGTGCTCGTCCGGACGAAGACTCTCACCATCCGCACGACGATCACCGTGCCCGGCGGCGAAATGTCCGCCACGACGAGACGGGGCCGAATCATCGGTACGCCCCAAGCACTGACCTACACGCAACTCGACCACGGCACAGAAGAACTGCGCCTCATCGGCGCGACGCTCTACGTCAAGGGAGATGCGACGTACTGGGGCGAGTACGCCACCGACTACGCGAACCGTTGGACGCGTTCGCCCGACGACGAATGGACACGCACCGCCATCGAGGACATGGCAATCGTGCCTCACGTCGACGAACTCCTCGAGGAGGACAGCGAGATCGTCCAGGCGCTCACCGGCAAGGCCGCCTCGGTCACCATGGAGACACTGGACGGGCAGCGGATGTACTGCGTGGAGAACGAAAACGGTGTGCTGAGGGCCTGGATCGATCCCAAGAGCAATCAGATCCGCAAGGTCGAGGGGTACGGGACCGACGGCGATGGCACCGGCATCGACGAGCTCTCCAGTTACGACGGTGACTACTCCGACATCGTGGCCCCGAAGACCACCCTGACGCGTCCGCCCGTCGAAGCCTCCTCCACGACCTGATCCCACCCACCCGACACGCCGGGCACTTTGGGCGCGCCACGCGCGTTTGGCACAGTGGCTCACCGCCGAGCCTCCCCGACGCGATACGGAGTCACCCCTCATGACGCTGCGCACCACGGCTGCCGCCACGCTGACGACGGGCGCCGCCCTCCTCGCCCTGAGCGCCTGCGGCGGAACCCCGAGCGCCGCTGACCTCACGAAGGACGCCAAGTCCTCGTCGACGTCCGCCAAGTCGACCTCCGTCGACATCGTCGGCTCCGTCAACGGCACGCGCACGACGTTCAGCGCCTACGGCGCGACGAATGGCTCCAACCAGAAGCAGATCCAGACGCAGGGCAAGGCCTCCTCCGAGGGGCTCGTCATCGGCAAGCAGGCCTACCTCAAGGCCAACACCGACTTCTGGCAGCAGATCGGCGCCAACGCCACCGACGCGAAGAAGCTCAACGGCAAGTGGTGGAAGGGCGCGGCCAACGATCCCGCCTCCAACCCGGCGCTCGACGTCAAGCAGATGCTCACCGAGTTCTTCGACTCCGAGGACGGTAAGAAGCTCGCGTCAAAGGACGCCAAGGTCACCGAGACGAAGACTGCGGGCAAGGACACGTACACCGTCAGCGCCTCCGACGCGAAGGACGCGGTCAAGCTCGTCGTCACCCGTGACGACAAGCCGCAGGTCGTCAAGATCGAGAACTACAGCTCCAAGCTGACGAACACGAAGGCGAGCTACACGTTCTCGAAGTGGAACTCCGTCGAGACGTACAAGGCCCCCTCGGGAGCGAAGCCGATCACGTCCGTGCTGGGCGGCCAGTCCGGTTCCGGCGCATCGGGTTCCGCGGGCAAGTGAGGCCCGTGACACATCCCACCCGCAAGTGAGGACCTAGGTCCTCTGGAGATCGGAAACTCCTGAGTAGCCTTTCTTGTGAAAGTCTTCACAAGTCTCGTCGAGGGGTCACAACCGATGGATGTCCTGGAACTGGCGCGGTGGCAGTTCGCCATCACGACCGTTTACCACTTCCTGTTCGTGCCGATCACGATCGGCCTTTCGGCCCTGGTCGCCGGCTACCACACCGCCTGGCTGCGCACGAACAACACCCAGTACCTGCGCCTCGCCAAGTTCCTCGGCAAGTTGTTCACCATCAACTTCGCCCTGGGCCTCGTCACCGGCATCGTGCAGGAGTTCCAGTTCGGCATGAACTGGAGCGACTACTCGCGCTTCGTCGGTGACATCTTCGGTGCGCCCCTGGCCATCGAAGCGCTCCTCGCCTTCTTCCTCGAGTCGACGTTCCTCGGCCTGTGGATCTTCGGTTGGGGCCGCCTGCCGCGCGCTCTGCACGCGGCCTGCATCTGGATCGTGCACATCGGCACGCTGCTGTCGGCGTACTTCATCCTCGCCGCCAACTCGTTCATGCAGAACCCGGTGGGCTACCGCTTCAACCCGGAGACCCAGCGCGCCGAGCTCGTCGACTTCGGCGCCGTGCTGCTCAACAAGGTGCAGCTCGTCACCTTCCCCCACGTCGCGTTCAGCTCGTACATGGTCGGCGGCGCCGTCGCCATGGGCGTCATGCTCTGGAACCTGCGCAAGCGCACCCTCGAGGCCCGCGCGGCCGCTGACGCCGTCGAGACGGGCGGCGCGACGAAGGTCGCCCCCACCGCCGACGACCTCACGATGTACCGCAAGGCCTCGCGCGTCGGCGCCATCGTCATGCTCGTCGCGAGCCTCGGCGTCGTCGTCACCGGAGACCTCCAGGGCAAGGTGATGACCGAGGTGCAGCCGATGAAGATGGCCGCCGCGGAAGCCCTCTACGACACGTACGAGAAGGACGCCCCGTTCTCGATCTTCACCGTCGGCACCCGCGACGGCAAGGAGGAGAAGTTCGCCGTCACCGTGCCGAACCTGCTCAGCTTCCTCGCCACGGGCGACTTCCACGGCAAGGTCGAGGGCGTCAACGACCTCGAACCGGAACTGCAGAAGAAGTTCAACGAGGGCAAGCTCACCTCCGCGGACAGCTACACGCCCAACATGATGTGGTCGTACTGGAGCTTCCGCTGGATGATGGGCTGGGGCGGCATCTGCATGGCCATCGGCGTGTGGGTCCTGTGGATCACCCGTAAGGGTCGCAACCCCGTCAACCGCTGGATGGGCCCCGCCGCCCTCGTCGGCGCCCTGTCCCCCGTCTTCGCCATGAGCATCGGTTGGATCTTCACCGAGATCGGCCGCCAGCCGTGGGTCGTCTACGGCGTCATGACGACGAAGCAGGGCGTCAGCCCGAGCGTCTCCGCCGGCGAGGTGCTCACCTCGATGATCGTCTACACGCTCCTCTACGGAGCACTCGCCGTGGTCGAGGTGAAGCTCTTCATGGACTACATGAGGAAGGGCGCCGAACCCGTCGCCGACGACGGGGAAGACCTGCCCGGTGGGCACTCCGACGGTTCGAAGAACGACGACGAACTCTCGTTCGCGTACTGACAGGGAAGTTGAACGATGGAACTCACCACTTTCTGGTTCATCATCATCGGCGTCCTGTGGACGGGCTACTTCGTCCTCGAGGGCTTCGACTTCGGCGTCGGCATGCTCCTGCCGGTGCTCGGCAAGGGCAAGGCTGACTCGACGACTGACGCTGCTGCAGGTCAGGCCGGGGAGGTGACGGACCCCGTCACCGACCACATCGGCGAGAACGAGAAGCGCCGCCGCGTGCTGCTCAACACGATCGGCCCGGTGTGGGACGGCAACGAGGTGTGGCTGCTCACCGCCGGTGGCGCGACGTTCGCGGCGTTCCCGAACTGGTACGCGACGCTGTTCTCCGCGGCCTATCTGCCGCTGCTCATCATCCTCGTCGGCCTCATCGTGCGGAACATGGGCTTCGAGTACCGCCACAAGCGCGACTCGGTGGCGTGGCGCAAGGGCTGGGACACGGCAATCATCGTCGGCTCGTTCATCCCCGCGATCCTGTGGGGTGTCGCCCTGACGAACATGGTGCGCGGCCTGCCGATCAACGCCGACATGGAGTTCACCGGCAACCTCTTCACGCTGCTCAACCCGCTGTCGCTGCTCGGCGGTGTCGTGACGATGCTCGTGTTCATGACGCACGGCTGCTTCTTCGTCGCGCTCAAGACGGACGGCGCCATCCGCCACGACGCCCGTGCGCTCGCGACGAAGACGGGGCTTGCCGCTGCCGTGCTCGCCGTCGTGCTGCTCGTGTGGCTCGGCATCGAGGTCGGAACTGTGACCTCGTGGGTGACGTCGGTGCTCGTGGCTCTGTTCTTCCTCGCGGCTCTCGCGTTCAACCTGCGCGGCAAGGAGGGCGCAGCCTTCGCGGGCACGTTCGTGGCCATCGCGCTGTTCGTGCTGACGTATTTCGTCATGCTGTTCCCGAACGTCATGCCGAGCACGACGAACGCGGCCTGGTCGCTCACCACGGAGAACGCGTCGAGCTCGCACCACACGCTCGTCATCATGACGTGGGTGGCGCTCATCTTCACGCCGCTCGTGGTGCTCTACCAGAGCTGGACGTACTGGGTCTTCCGCAAGCGCATCACGACCAAGCACATTCCAGAGGCCGTCGACCCGAGCAGGCCCGACCCGATCAAGGTGCACTGAGGCTCGCCCGGTCGCACGAGGACGCCGCCGCCCGATTCGGGCGGCGGCGTTCTGATGTTCCCTGCTGGTTGCGCTGCGAAGTCGAACTGAGCGGCATCTCGAAACGGCGCACTCGGGCGCCCTCCTCCTGACAAGCTGACGCCATAGAACAGCCGGGCAACGGAGGAAAGATGACAACCAACGTCGAAGAGATCGTCGCGGCGATACGCGGTGGAAAGGGCCTGCCGTGGTCTGACGAGAAGGTCTACGAGCAGAAGGAACACTTCTTCCCTGCTACCTGGCGCGCCAAGTGGCCCGAAGGGACGCCCCTCGCGCCGTACCTGCGTTCTGCCGAGGCGGGTTCACCGGCACGGCGAGACGTGACCCGCCGCGAGATCTTCAACGCCGCCGAGAAGGTTGCAACGCCCGAGGACGCACTGGATCTCTACGTGCTCATGTGCGGCTGGGGCGCCGGTTTCCAAGGTCTGACTAGTTACCGCTGCCAGCGGCCCCTTTCCGACCCGGGGATCACGACCAAGCTGTTCGACTCCTACCAGGCCATTCGCGGCGGCGCCGACCCTGTCGACGTCTACCGCGACCTCCAGTCCGGTGGCTTCAAGATCAAGTACTTCGGCCCGGCGTTCTTCACGAAGTGGATCTACTTCCTCGGGTACGAGCTGCCTGACACAACCCACCCGAAGCCGCTGATTCTCGACTCCCGCGTTGCCACCACCCTGGGGTGGAAGTCGTGGGGGTGGACCCCCGAGGAGTACAGACAATACCTCTGCCTCGCGGCCGAAGTCGCGGAGCGTCTCGGCGTCGAGCCGCACGTCGTCGAACACGCCCTCTACGCCCTGCGTGGTGACGTCGTTATCGACGAGCCCGAGGCGGGACTGCGCTCCATCGTGGTCAACGGTGTGCCCGAGGAGGTGCGCACCCAGCTCGAACGGCAGGCAGCGGCGCATGGGCGGACCTTCGAAGACTACGTTCTGAAGGTACTCATCGACGCAACCGAACAGCCGTCGCGGTAACGCTCTGCGAGAGCAGCCGCACGCCGTCGGCAAACTCGCCACCCGCGAGGGCGCCAAAAGTGTGAAGGGGATGGTGTCCGGGCCTTGGCCCCGGCCCACCGCACAGGCATCCGCCCAACCGTTCGGGCCCCGTCCGTGCTTGCATGGACGTATGAAGAAACTCATCAACGACGCGGACGCCGTGGTTCGGGAATCGCTTGAGGGACGCGTGCTGCTTCAGCCGAACGTCAGCCTGCTCGGCTCGAGCCAGACGGTCGTTCGCACCGACCGGGTCGTGAACGATGACAACCGCGCGACGGTGCCGGTGGCGTTGATCTCCGGCGGCGGCGCGGGTCACGAGCCGGCGCACGCCGGATACGTGGCACACGGCATGCTGACGGCCGCCGTCAGTGGCGGCGTGTTCGCCTCGCCCAGCGTCGACGCGGTGCTCGACGCCATCCGCGCCGTCACCGGTGACGCCGGCTGCCTGTTGATCGTCAAGAGCTATACCGGCGACCGCCTCAACTTCGGAATGGCCGCCGAACTCGCCCGCCATGACGGCCTCGACGTCGAAATGGTCGTCGTCGGAGACGACGTGGCGCTCAGCGACGACGACACACACGCAGGACGGCGCGGTCTCGCGGGTACCGTCCTCGTCCACAAGGTAGCGGGAGCCGCTGCGGAATCCGGGAGCACACTGCGAGAGGTGCACGACGTGGCCACACGGGTGACCGGACACCTCGGCACCATGGGCGTCGCCCTCGCCCCCTGCACCACCCCCGGCGCGGACGCACCGAGCTTTGAACTCGGTGACGACGAGATCGAGCTCGGCCTCGGCATCCACGGTGAACCCGGCGTCGAGCGCACGCGCCTCACCAGCGCCGATGACATCGCACAGACGCTCGTCGGGCGGATCCTCGACGACCGCGAGATCGTCGACGGTGACCGCGTCGTCGCCCTCGTCGGCACCGCCGGCGCCACCCCGCCGAGCGAACTCGACATCGTCGCGCGGGGTGCGCACACCGCCCTGACGAATCGGGGCGTCGTCGTCGAGCGTCTCTGGGCCGGCCCGGTACTCACCTCCCTCGACATGTCCGGTGCGCACGTGTCACTCCTGCCCGTTGACGACGGTCTTCTCGACCTGCTCGACATACCCACCGCGTCGCCCGCGTGGCCGGGGTTCCCGGACGCTCGGCGCCCGGCCCTCAGCGTCGTGACGACCCCTGAATCCGCCGACCGCGCTGGGGGCCCGAAGGGCGAGGCCGACCCGTTCGTGCGCCAGGTCATCGACGCTGCCTGCGAGCGCCTTCTGCGCGCACGCACCGAACTCGACGCGGCCGACCAGCACGTCGGCGACGGCGACCTCGGATCGGCGCTCGCTCGCGGCGCCCGGGCCTGGCTCGACGACCCCGGCGAAGGCGACGCGGCCTTGTTGCTCCAGGAACTCTCCGCGCGATGCCGACGGGCGATCGGCGGCACGTCGGGCCCGCTGTACGGGATGCTTCTTCTGCGCGCCGCGCAGGCACTCGCGGACGGTGCGTCGTGGGGTGACGCTTTGCGTGCTGGCGTCACGGGCGTCCGGGAACTCGGCGGCGCCCAGCCCGGTGACGGCACGATGGTCGACGCCCTGGAGCCTGCCGCGGACGCGGCCGATTCGGGCATCGACGCCGTCGTGACGGCTGCTCGGGAGGGTGCCGCCCGAACTTCGGACGCCGTCGCCACCAAGGGGCGCGCCAGCTATCTCGGTGAGCGCGCGAAGGGGTACGAAGACCCGGGCGCCACTGCCGTCGTCATGTGGCTGGAGGCCGTGCGAGAAGCAATGTCACAGCAGTGACACGCGGTTCTTTCGTCTGAGCACGGTCGCGGAGCGTCCGCTCGCGCCGGCGCTGTTCACCGACTACCGCGGCACCTCGACGAACGTCGTCACGCGGGTGACGGCGGGGCGGCGCGGGGTGGAACTGAACCCGAAGTTCGGCTCGGGCGCGACGTCGGCCAGCGCTCCCACCGGCTCGCCCGCCCACGTGCCCTCGATGTGCTCGACGGCATGCAGATCCTGGGCGAGATAGTGCTCGCGCCGCCCGTTGCCCGCCGTACCCGAGGTGCGCACGCCCGTCATCACCCGGCGCGCCACGGGGTCGATGAGGCGGGCCGTGAGCGGGTGGACGAGCGGCCCGCGCACCGGCAGCAACGGCGCAGCCAGGAGCAGTCGCCCTCCCACTGCGAGCGACAGCTGCAGCTCACCTGCCTGGACCACCCAACGCTCACCCCCGTCACGAACCGAGCGATCCACCACGACATCGACGAGCGTCACCCCATCGAACTGGTAGGTGCCCGAGACGTACTCGGCCACCTGCTCGCTCGGGGCCAGCAACTCCCGGCACCCGTCGGGGTGCGCCACCATGACGTCGGCGAACGCACCGAGGGGCGAACGCTCCCACACCCCGACGACGAAGCGCCGCCCGGACGTCGAGCCTGCGCCCGCGATGTAGCCGTCGAAGCGGTCGCGTCGGTACGTCGTCATGCCGTTCCTCCCTCAGCGAGAGCCGTGGCGCCTTCGCGCTCACGCGCCGAGCGACCCTCCCGGTCTCGCTCGAGCCATCCCATCACGGATGTCACGGCGATGCCGTGCACGACGACGCAAGTCGACGCTGCTCAAGCTGCCCGCCGGCGCTCGTCGGCCGACGTCCGGGCGCATCGAGGTGCCGAGCACACACCTCGTCTCGCAGCGGGGTTGCTCACGACACGCCTGTCCATCAGCGCGAGCCCGGCTCTCTTCTGCGCGCTCACCTCGCTGGTCGTCCTCGTCGCGAGAATCCCCCTGATGCGCGGGGCAGCGGACTGAGCCCGTTCATCTCGCACGACGAGGCGCCACGCCACGTGAGAGCCGAGCCCAATCGGCCGTCCGCCGGCCGCCCGTGAACACCGAAGGCGCCTGGACCCCACGGGGATCCAGGCGCCTTCGGCATGTTCGCGCGTCGCGCAGCCAGGCTCAGCTCAGGCGCTCGAGCAGCTTCTTGGCGAGCGCCTCGGACGATGCCGGGTTCTGACCCGTCAGCAGGTCACCGTCGACGACGGTGAACGGCTGCCAGGCGGGGCCGGTCGAGACGTCAGCGCCGAGTTCGCGCAGCCGGTCCTCCAGCAACCACTTGGCCTTGTCAGCCTTGCCGGCGGCCTTCTCCTCCTCATTCGAGAAGCCGGTGATCTTGCGTCCGGCGACGACGGGCTCGCCCGCCGACGTCCGCGCCGGAAGCAGCGCCGCCGGGCCGTGGCACACGATCGCGACAGGCTTGCTGCCCTCGAGCGCGTCCGCGATGAGCTTGCCGGACGTGGCGTCCTGCGCAAGGTCTTCCATCGGGCCGTGCCCACCCGGGTAGAACACCGCGTCATAGTCGCCGAGGACGACGTCCTCGAGCTTCATGGGGTGCTGCAGGCCGTCGATCGCGTCGAGGTCAGGACGCACGTCCGCGCCGCCGTTCGCGTCGGGGGCGAGGCTGACCTCATCGGCCACCGGCGTCACACCACCGGGCGTGGCAAACGTGACCGAGTGACCTGCCCCGGTGATCAGACGGTAGGGGGTGAGAAGTTCTTCCGCCCAGTATCCCGTCGGGACGCTCGAACCGTCGGCCAGGGTCCAGGAGCGGGCGCCGGTGACGACGAAGAGAACGTTGGACATGTCAATCTCCTTGGTGATTCAGTGCGCAGCAGCGCGTGGCGTTCGCGTCGGGGCGAGTCGGCACTTGTTGTAGGTGAGGCACTTCTCTTGGGTGCGAAGCGGTGAGATCAGCGACGCGAACCGCGTCGGGGGAACCCAGCCGCCGACAGCGCCGCAGCGATGAGGGCGGGCTGGCCGAACAGGCGGACGAGGCGCTTGGTGTCGGTGTCGAGGCCGAATGCGTCGTGCCGCTCGGCGTACTGGCTGATGTTGCCGGGGAAGATCGCGGCGTAGAAGGCGGCGAGCGCCACCCCCACCGCGGCGCGACGCTGCGGCAGGGTGAGCATCGCCGCACCGAGCGCGACCTCGACGACACCGGAGGCGAGGACGACGACGTCCTTGTCCATCGGAAACCAGTCCGGCACCTGCGCCTGGAAGTCCTTGCGGGCAAACGTGAGGTGCGAGACACCGGCGAACGACATGAAGGTTCCGAGGCCGAGACGGGCCACCTCCTGCCCACGGGTCGCCGGCGGGGCCGGCTCGGCAAGTGATCGGACGGATTCGATCAGTCGGGTGAAACGAGTCATGGTTGTTCCCTCCTCGCGTCGCGGGTCACGACGCATCGATCACTTGGCGACGCGGACGAGCTTCGTGTTGGCGAATTCGCCGAAGCCCCAGCGTCCGAGCTCACGCCCATAACCGGAGCGGCGCACACCACCGAATGGCAGGCCGGCCTTCGTCGTGCCGTGCTCGTTGACATAGGTCATGCCCACCTCGAGGCGTCGGGCGATCTGCTCCGCCTTGTCGGTGTCCTTGCCCCAGACGGAGCCGGACAGGCCGAAGGAGGAGTCGTTGGCGAGCTCGACGGCTTCGTCGATCGAGTCGTAGGAGTAGACGACGGCGACGGGCCCGAAGATCTCCTCCTTGAAGGCGTCCATCTCACGCGTGACACCGGTGAGCACGGCGGGGGCCATCCAGGCGCCGTCCTGCTCGAGCGCCGTGCCACCCGTGCGCAGGGTCGCACCCTGCTCGACGGCGCGCTCGACCTGAGCGATCGCGTCGTCGCGAGCCTCGACCGACGAAAGCGGGCCCATGTCCGTGCCCTCGTCGTCCGGGTTGCCGACCTTTATGCCCTCGACGGTGGCGACAACGCCGTTGACGAAGTCGTCGAACATCGTCGACGGCACGAAGATGCGCTTCGGGGAGTTGCAGGCCTGCCCGGCGTTGCTCATGCGCGCGGTGGCGACGGCCTTCGCCGTCTCGGCGACGTCGACGTCGTCGAGGACGATGAGCGCGTCCGAGCCACCGAGTTCGAGGACGCTCTTCTTGAGGTTCTGCGACGCGGTCTCGGCGACGGCCTTGCCGGCGCCCTCGCTACCGGTCAGGGAGACGCCGCGCACGCGCGGGTCCTCGATGATCGACGTGATCTGCTCGTTGCTGACGAACAGGTTGATGTAGGCATCCTGCGGCACACCCGCGGCGTGGAGGATCTCCTCGATCAGTTCGGCCGTGCGCGCGCAGATCGAGGCGTGCTTGAGCAGGATCGTGTTGCCGAGCATGAGGTTCGGCGCGACGAACCGCGCGACCTGGTAGTGCGGGAAGTTCCAGGGCATGACGCCCATGAGCACACCGATCGGGTCGGTGACGACGAGCGACTTCGCGTCGTCGCCGATGTTCAGCTGCTCCTCGACGAGCAGCTCCTCACCGTGCTCGGCGTACCAGCGGAAGATCGACGACGCGAGCGCGACCTCACCCTGCGCCTGCGCGAGCGGCTTGCCCATCTCGGCGCCGATGACACGGGCGAGCTCGTCGGCGCGCTCGTCGTAGATGCCGGCGACCTTGGCGAGGACGGAGGCGCGCTCGGACGCGTCCGTCGTGCGCCACGTGCCGAACGCGGCGTCGGCGCGCTCGATGGCGCGGGTGACGTCAGCATCCGTCGCGGAGTTGTACTCCTTCTCGACGACGCCGGTGGCGGGGTTTTCGGTGCGGTAGGCCATGAGGTCTCTCCTTCAGATCGATGAGCTCTCTCATCGACCACAACACCACCGGCCCCCAGAAGCATTCCTGCACGCAGTTTTTCACCTCGAGGGGTGAAGAAACGCGCCCGCGTGTGCGGCCCTGCCAGCCCGGCGCCGGGGTGCAGCGCAGGCGCCCTCGGGGCGCAGGTGGATCAAGCGTCCGCGAGCGCCCGACGGTGGTTCGTGCGGTGACGTTCGAGCCAGTTCATCGCGGGCGTGACGGCGATGCCGTGGACGACGACACTCGCGATCATGACGACGGCGACCGTCGACCAGAGCCACTCCGCGCCGTCGAAGGACGCCTTCCCCGTCGCGTAGGCGACGTAGAAGACCGTGCCGATGCCGCGGACGCCGAAGAACGCCGTCACCCACCGCTCCTGCGACGTGAGGCCGACGGCGCGGTCGGTGTCGTCACGGCGACCTGCGAGGCTGATCCAGCCCGAAGCCGGGCGGATGAGGAAGATCAGCACGAGTGCGATGACGACGCTGCGCCAATCCGCGTGCGCAAGAAGCCCGTTCGTCGCCGACGCGCCGAGCAACAGAAGCATGAGCAGCGTGAGGATCTGCTCGAGCCGCTCGATGAAGGAGTGCATGTCCGCGTGATAGCTGTGGCCGCGCTCGCTGGCGCGGAGCACGAGACCGCAGACGAACACGGCGAGGAATCCGTAGCCGCCGGCCACCTCCGTGAGGCCGTACGCCGTCATGATGGCCGCGAGCGCCGCGAGCGGCTCCCCC
Organism: Dermacoccus sp. Tok2021; assembly: GCF_019895135.1. NCBI lineage: Bacteria > Bacillati > Actinomycetota > Actinomycetes > Micrococcales > Dermacoccaceae > Dermacoccus > Dermacoccus sp. Tok2021. Next base: position 41,983 of record NZ_JAGTHU010000011.1, on the reverse strand, counting down.
GCGTCGGCGAGCCGGTACTGCTTGTGCGGCAGCCGGAAGAACAGCTTGCCGAGCACCCACCCGACGAGGGCGCCGCCGGCGGCACCGATGGCAACCTTGCCGATGAGATCCCAGCCGATCCATTTCAGGGCCCAGTGCGAGGGTGCGCCCTCCATCGTCCACGCGATCGCGGCGTAAATGAAGGGGAACGCGAGGCCGTCGTTGAGGCCGGCCTCGGAGGTGAGGGCGAAGCGCACCTCGTCGGACTCGTCGATCTCCTCGTCGCCGACACCCATCTCCTGCGTCTCGGGGCCGGCGACCTGGACGTCGGAGGCGAGCACCGGATCGGTCGGTGCAAGTGCAGCGCCGAGGAGCAGCGCCGTCGGCGCCGCAATGCCCATGCCCCACCCGAGCAGCGCCACCGCCGCGATGCACAGCGGCATCGCGACGCCGAGCAGACGCCACGTCGCTGCCCACGCGCGCCACGACGAGCCGTGACGCAGGCGCAGCGGGCGGTCGAGCGCGAGCCCGACGCCCATGAGCGCGACGAGGACGGTGGCCTCGGCGGCGTGGACGAGGAACGTGTTGTGCATGGCCGGGTCGAGCGAGAAGCCCTCCGGCAGCGGCATGAGACCGAACAGCACACCGACGCCGAGCAGCACAAGCGGTGTCGAGATCGGCACGCTGCGCACGAGCGTCGGGAGGAAGACGGCGAGCAGCAGCGCCACTCCGCCGAGCAGCCAGGTCATGTCGACAGCCACGCCGCCACCTCTCGTTGTTCGTCCGTGCCTCCCTGAGATTAAGGCGTGCCACATGACGACGGCCACCGTTCGCCCCATCCCGTGCCCGCGAACGCCGGCGGGTGCGGGACAATGAGACCCATGCGCCCGTTCGACCCCGCCCTGCTGCGCGCCGTGCCCGCCACCCGGCTGCCGGTCGCGCTGCTCGCCCTCATCGGAGGGCTCAGCGGAGCCGTCGCGATCGCCCAGGCCGTCGCCGTGGCGCACCTCGTCGTCGCCGTCGTCGAGGGCCACTCGTTCTGGACGCCCGGCCTGTGGGTCCTGGGCCTCTTCACCCTGCGCGGGGTACTCAACGCATCGACCGAGACGGTGGCCGCCCACGCCGGCGCACGCATCTCCGGGGCGCTGCGCGAGGGCGCGATGCGCCGCTGGATGACGCAGACGGCGGACGAACGCCCCGGCCCCAGCGCCATGCTCACCATGGCCACGAAGGGCGCGGCCGCCGTCGAACCGTACGTCGCGCGCTACCTTCCGGCCCTCGTGACGGCTGGCGTCGTGCCGGTGCTCGCCATCGCCGCGATGCTCGTCGTCGACTGGCCGAGCGCCCTCATCGTCATTGTCACGCTGCCGCTCCTGCCGGTCTTCGCAGCGCTCATCGGCCGCTACACCCAGCGCGCCACGGCGGAACGCTGGGTCGAGACGACGATGCTTGCCGGCCACTTCTCCGACGTCGTCGCGGGCCTTCCGACGCTCGTGGCCTACGGACGGGGCGAGCACCAGGTCGCGCAGATCCACCGCGTCGGCGAACGTCACCGCTCGGCCACGATGCGCACGCTGCGCATCGCCTTCCTCTCCTCCGCAGCGCTCGACCTGCTCGCGACGATCTCCGTCGCCATGGTCGCCGTCGCCGTCGGCCTGCGCATGGCCCACGGCGACGTCTCGCTGCTCACCGGCCTCATGGCCATCCTCATCGCGCCCGAGGCGTACTGGCCGATCCGCCGCGTCGGGCAGGAGTTCCACGCGGCGGCCGACGGCGTAGAGGCCATCGACTCGCTCCTCGCGGGCAGCGACGCCCGGCCGTGGCACGCGCCCGCCCCCGAACAGGCCGGCGGCCTCGCGCGCGCCATGCTGAGCGGCGTCTCCTACACCTACCCCGGCCAGCAGAGCCCGGCCGTCAGCGGTGTCACCTCCGTCGTGCGCGACGGCCTCACCGCCCTCACCGGCCCGAGTGGATGCGGCAAGTCGACGCTGCTCGAAGTGCTCGCCGGGGCGCGCCGCCCGACGGCGGGGCGCCTCGAGGTGCCGAGCACGCACCTCGTCTCGCAGCGTCCGTTCATCGCGCCGATGTCAGTGCGCGCCAACCTGACGCTGGGCAACGACGCGAGCGTCGACGAGATCCGCGAGGCCATGGCCGCCACCGGCTTCGACGACGTCGTCCTCGGCATGCCCGACGGCGTCAACACCTCCCTCGGCGACGAAGGGTTCGGCCTCTCCGCGGGCCAGCGCGCCCGCCTCGTCCTGACGCGCGCGTGGCTCTCCGACGCCGCCATCGTCCTGCTCGACGAGCCCACCGCTCACCTCGACCCGGCGAGTGCTGCGGACATCCGTGAGTCGATCGTCGCGCTCGCCGCGCGCAAGCCCGTCGTCGTCGTGACGCACGACGAGGAACTCGCGGCCCGCGCCGACAACCAGTGGCGTCTCACGGCCCGCCCGATCCGCGACGAGGTGACGGCATGACCTCCGAAACGCAGGAGCGACGCCCGCTGTTCAAGCCGGTGCGCGGCGTGACGCTCGCCGGGCTCATCGGTGCGCTCGCGTTCGCGTGTGGCGTTGCGCTGACGGCTACGTCGGGCTGGCTCATCGTGCGCGCCAGCGAGCGCCCCGTCGTCCTCACCCTGCTCACCGCCATCGTCGCCGTGCGTGCGTTCGGTATCGGACGCCCGGTGTTCCGCTACGTCGAGCGACTCGTCTCCCACAACGCCGCGCTGGCCGACCTCACGGATCGTCGAACCGCGGCCTACCGCCAGCTCGTGCCGCTCACCCCGGCACGCCTGGGCACGAAGCGCCGCGCCGACCTTCTCTCCGGCGTCGTGCGCGACCTGGACGACGAGGTCGACATCCAGGTGCGCGTCGTCGTCCCGCTCATCACGACGGTCGGTGCCGCGCTCGTTGCCGTCGTCACGACGTTCGTCGTCCATCCGCCCGCGGGCTTCGTCGTGCTCGGCTCGGTCGTCGCGGCGGCCCTCGTGGGCTGGATCGACCTCGCGCTCGAACGCCGCGGCCAGGCGGCGTCGCTCGCGGCGCGCGGCCAGGTCGACCGGGTGGCGCACCTCGTGGCGTCCGGAGCGAACGAGCTCGGCGCCATCCGCGCCACTGACGAGCCGATGACGTGGCTCGCGTACGCGCAGAAGAACGTCGAGAAGGCCGCGTTCGCCCAGTCGCGCGGCCGCGCCGCCGGAGTGGCTCTCGCGCTCGCCGTCACGGGAGTGGCAACCCTCGCCATGGCGTGGGTTCTCGACGGCGAGGTCGAGGCCGGAACGATCAACGGACCCTTCGCTGCGCTGCTGCTCCTCACCCCACTCGCCCTCGGCGACGTCGTCGGCCTCATCCCCGACGCCGTGGGCTCGCTCGCCCGCTCGTCCGCCGCCCGCGACCGTCTCGAAGCGCTGCTCACGCAGGAGCCGGCGGTGCGGGATTCGGGCTCGGAGGCTGCGCCGGACGAGACGGTGCCGCACCTGCGCGTGCGTGACCTGACGGCTTCGTGGGCCGGCGAGAAGACCGACCTCGGGCCTGTCACCCTCGATGTCGCACCCGGTGAGCACATCGCCGTCACCGGCCCCAACGGGTGCGGCAAGTCGACACTTCTCGCCGTCCTCGCGCGCCACCTCGACCCGACCGGCGGAACGTACGCCTGGGGCGAGCGTGACGTCCGCGACCTCCCGCTGGACGCCGTGCGCGACGGCATAGCCTTCGTCGACGACGACCCGCACCTGTTCGCCGGCTCGCTGCGCGCCAACCTCCTGCTCGCCCGCCCTGACGCGGACGACGCGGACGTGCTTCGCGCGCTCGAGCGTGCCGGCCTCGGGCCGTGGATCGCGGAACTCGGCGAGGGACTCGACACGCACCTCGGCGAATACCTCGTGAGCGCCGGACGTTCGGGGGCCGAGTCGGTGGCCACCGCCACCGAGCGCTCGATCAGCGGCGGCGAGAGGGCGCGCCTCGGCATTGCGCGGGCGCTGCTCTCCGAGCGTCCCGTCATCCTGCTCGACGAGCCCGTCGCCCACCTCGACGGACCGACCGCCGACGCCGTCGTCCGCGACCTGCTCACCGCGAGCACCGGACGCACCGTCGTCATGGTGAGCCACCACCCCATCGCGTTCGACGCGCTCGACCGCGTGATCGACCTGCCCGCCGTCACGAGCTGAGCTTCGACGGTTCCTGCGCACGAACCGCATGGCCGTACGCCACGAGCCCCACACCGCGTTGGTGTGGGGCTCGTTTGTCGTTCAGTTCGGTTCAGCCACCGAAGAGCTTGCCGAAGATGCCTTTCTTCGGCTCGCTCACGGCCGAGCGTTGCGCCGTCGAGGGCGCCTGTCGCGGGGCGGACACGACCTCAGGTGCCTGCGTCGAAACGCCCCCGCGCGATTCGTACGCGCGTAGCGTCTCGCGGGCCTTGACGAGGAAAGCATCGACGCTCGCGGCGTCGTACCCTCTGCGCCCGAAACCACGCGCCCGCGTGAACGCCACGTCGTCGATCGAACGAGACGTGACCACGCCCTGACGCGGCGCGCCCTGCTCGTAGCCGCGAAGGGTGATCACAAGGGAATCGAGGAAGTCATCGACCTCGATCTCGTCGTAACCAGCCCCGCCGCGCCCTTGCTCGAACTCGACCTTGACGACGTCGTCCGACGCCAGCACGTCAGCCCTTGAAGATGCGACGCAGCAGGCCCTTGCGCGATGTGTCGTCACGCTCCGGCAGCGGCTCGGCCTGGTCGATGGGCTGCGGACGGTCGATCGACTCCGGGCGTTTCACGTCGGACGCCCGACGGTCGTCGGCGACCGGGCTCGACGCCTCGAACGACTGCTGCTCGCGCACGTCGTCGCCACCACCGGCAACGTCGAACGAACCGTCACGACGGGCGTCGTCGGCGAACGGGTCACGGTTGCCGACGCCGGGCTGCTCGAAGCCACCCTCGCGCGGCTCACGCACGCGAGCGGTCTCCTCGTTCATCGGCGCCACACGCTGCGGGCCGTCCGTGCCGCGCCCACCGAACGTTTCGGCCCGGGCCGGCTGCTCGGGGCGCTCGAAGGAGTCCCGACCAGCGTCGTCCGCGAACGGGTCACGCTCGAAGCCACCGGTCTGCGGCGGGGCAGCCTGCGGCGCCTCGCCCCCTTCGTTCGGCTGCGTCGGCAGCGGACGCTCGGTCACAGCGCTCGGCTCGGAGAACGGGTCGAACTCCCCATCGCGACGGGCGTCCTGTGCCACGGGGGCCTCGGGCGCCACCGGGCGGTCATCGACGAGCGGCGCCTGCTCGGTCGGCAGAACGCCGGCGTCCGGCCCACGATCGAGATCGCTCGCCGGCCTGCTCGCGCTCTCGTCGTAGGCGCCGCCCGTGCTGCGACGCGGGGAGTCACCGGCCCCGTCCTCGGGCGAGGAGTATGCGCTGTACTCGGGGTGGTACTGAGCCTCCGCCTCGCGGTCCTCATCGCTCATCGAACGGCGAGCCTCACTGCGGGGCAGCGGAACTCGACGGTCGGTGGCGCGGTAGGAGACGATCTCGGGCTGCGTGGCGATCGGGCGCTCGTCGGCGACGGCGTCACCGCCGGCCACTGCGTCGCCTTCGTACGCGTTGCTGCCCTGGAAGCGCTCGTCGGCGCGGGGGCCCTCATCCTCACCCTGGAGAAGGATCGCGCCTTCGTCGGGGTCGCGGGGGGCGCGGTCGCGGCGAAGACCGTTGTCCTCGAAGGCCCAGTTGTCACCCTGCTCGGCTGCGGCGACCGGGCGGGCCTCCTCGGCACTCACCTGCTGCGGCGGCACCGGCTCGGCGAACGTCTCGCTGTGGGCTGCAGCCGGGTCGTGGTAGTCGGCGGCGTCGTGCTCACGACGCACCGGGTCGCCGGCAGAGTCACCGACGGGCTCGCCGTCGATACGCACGGCGTCGCGCTCGTCACGCGGGGCCCACTCGTTGCGCTCAACCTGCTCGCCCTGATCGCTGTGGCGGTGAGCGGCGTAACCTCCGGCGGCAGCACCGCCGGCAGCGGCTGCGACACCGGCGGGGCCGAAGCCCGAGGAACGCTCCTCGCGCTCGCCCTCGAAGCCACGCTCGTCACGCAGGTCTGCGTCACGACGCTCGTCCGCGAAGGGGTCGTTGCCCAGCTGCTCGTCACGTACGACGTCATCGCGGCGCTCGGCGTCGAAGCGCTCCTCAGGCGTGACCGCGGAGTCGTTCGCCAACGTGTCGCGCTCGGCCGGCGGCGCGTACGCGGCGTCGTGGGAGGTGTTCACGTCGGAACGGCCCTCCGAGCGCAGCTCACGGTTGCGGCCCGACTCGTCCGGGGCCATGATCGGCGCCTCGTCGACCGGGTCGGATCCGACCATGTTGACACCGCCCTGACGGCCGGCCCCTGCATGACCGGCGCGGTCGTCGCGCACGTCATCACGCGTGTCGGAAGCGAAGGCGTCGTCACGGCGCTCGTCGCGCTGACCGTGCGCAGCCGCGGCACCTCCGGCGGCGACAGCGCCGCCACCTGCCACCAGGCCCGCGTCGCGACCGTCGAAGCCACGCTCGTCTCGGCGCTCACGACCGTCGAAAGCGCGCTCATCGGCGACGTTCTCGTCGCGGCGGCCGTCGAACGCTGCGGCGTCCGAGACCTCGTCGACACGGACGCCGGGCTCACCGAAGCCACCCCGACGCTCGTCGGCGGGCTCGAAGCCGCGCTCGTCGTCGAAGCGCTCCTCACGCCGCGGCGCACCGCCGGCGACCGCGAGGGCCTCACCGTCACGCACGCCCCCGTCGTCGGCGAAGGCGCTGCGCGGCGAGTCCTGAAGCTCAGGCGCCGCAGGCTCTGCGTAGGCCTCCGGGCGACGCTCGTCGCGCAGGTCACGCTCGTCGACGAAACCGCGCTCGTCGTAGCGATCGTCGCGGACGTCGCCGCGCGGATCGACGTCCGCACGGTCCTCGCGGCGCTCGTACGCAGCAGCACCCGCGACACCGGCGCCGGCGGCACCTGCCGCAGCCACACCGTGACCGCCGTGTGCGCCGTGTCCACGCTCGTCGCGGACGACACCACGGTCGTCGGCCTCGACGTCACTGGGGAGTCCTGCGTCGACAGGCGCGGACGCCCGACGCACGCCGTCCTCGTAGGCACGGATGCGCTGGGCGACCCGGTCGAGCAGGTCGTCGACGTCGTCGAGGTCGTATCCACCGGCAGACTGCGGGCCGCGCTCGGAGAACACCACCTCGACGACGTCGTTGGCGCTCACGGCGTGCGACGGCATCTGGCCGCCGCGCTCGATGGCTTCGAGCGTGTCGGCGACGCGGTCGAGGTAGTCGTCGACACCGACCTCGTCATAGCCGACCTTGCCGGCGTCGGCGCGGTGGAACTGCGCCGTCCTGACCTCATGCGCGGTGATCATCTTCATATCCCCTCGGTTACGGATGCGCTGCGGGGGCAGCGGTTCTTGGTTGAGCCTAACCACGGGCGCACCTGGCCGATACCCCCTTGTTCGGAGTGTCGTCTCCCGGTGACGCGCCAAAGCGGCCCGAGCCCCGAGGCGGCGGCGCCACAGGTGTAGTTGCACTTCATAGCTCATTCGTGCAAAATTGCACTCGCATATTTGACAGTGCAAAGGAGTGGCCGTGGGTTTCATGTGGGATTGCAGCACTGACGACCCCCGAGCCCAGCGCGCCCACAAGCGGCTCCAGGAGATCCGCTCGGCGGCGTGCATCCTCGTCATCGAGCGCGGGTACGACGGCTTCACCATGGACGACCTCGCCGAGGCCGCCGGCGTCAGCCGCCGCACCCTGTTCAACTACGCGCCCGACAAGGCGTCGGCCGTCCTCGGCCCCGACGGCGTCGGGGACAACCCGCAGGTCGCGCTCTTCCGTGACGGCGGCCCCACCGGTGTCCTCATGCCCGACCTCATCCAGGCGCTCGACAGCGTCATGAGCGAGGTCGAGGATCCCTCCATGGCCAGCGATCAGCACGCCCTTGTCGAACGGGCCATCGCGAGCGACGGCAAGGTGGCCCACCTCGCGTTCGAGCGGTTCACGCACCTGTCCGACACCCTGGCCACCCTGATCTGCGAGCGCGAGAAGTGGGACGCGGGCGACCTGCGCGCCCGCACGATCACTGCAACCTTCCTCGCCATCGTCAAGGTCAGCCTCGAGGAGTTCTCCCTCCGCAAGGCCGACTCCGACTTCATGACCGTCTTCCACGACGTGCTCGACGCGGATGCCGCCGTCCGCTCGATGCGCTGACACCCCACAGACCCCCCTTTCACAAAGGAGTTCCCCAGTGGCAAACATGCTCTACCGCCTCGGAAGGACGGCCTACCGCAAGTGGCCGTTCTTCCTCGTGGGGTGGCTCATCGCCCTCCTCGCGCTCGGCGGATTCGCCGCCGCGAAGTCGCGGCCGATGACGTCGCAGTTCACGATTCCCGGCATCCCCTCGCTGCAGGCCGCCGAGACGCAGAAGGAACTGTTCCCGGATCAGCCCGCCGCCGACAAGCAGGTCAACGGCCAGCTCGTCATCAAGGCACCGGCCGGGCACACCCTCGCCGAACAGCCCTACAAGGGCCAGGTCGACGAACTGATCAAGAAGGTCAGCGGCGTCCAGCAGATGCCGAAGACGAAGCTCGCCAACCCCGCCGAAGCCGGCCCCGCGATGAAGCAGCAGATCGTCGCGCAGGCCACGAAGCAGGGCACGCCCAAGGCTGTCGCGGAGAAGAACGCCGAGGCGCTCTCCCCGCTGAGCAAGGACGGCCGCATCGGCACGGTGTCGTGGAACTTCGCCGTCGACAACAACATGGACATCAAGCCCGAGACGCAGCAGAGCATCCTCGACGCGGCCAAGGCCGCCGAGAAGAACGGGCTCACCATCGCGGCCGGCGGCCAGGGCATGCAGGAGATGATGCAGCCGGGCACCACCTCCGAGCTCATCGGCATCGGCATCGCGCTGCTCGTCCTCGTCCTGACCTTCGGCTCGTTCGTCGCCGCGGGCATGCCGATCCTCAACGCCGTCATGGGCCTCATGCTCGGCATGATGGGCATCACCGGCGCCACCGCGTTCTTCGACCTGCCCGAGACGACGACCGCGCTGGCCTCGATGATCGGCCTCGCCGTCGGTATCGACTACGCGCTGTTCATCCTGTCGCGCTACCGCGCGGAGCTGCGCCACGTCGACATCAAGAGCCAGGCCGACCGTGAGCACGCCATGGGCCGCGCACTCGGCACGGCCGGTTCGGCGGTCGTCTTCGCCGGCCTCACCGTCATCATCGCGCTGTCCGCGTTCGGCGTTCTCGGTATCAGCATGCTGACGGCGATGGGTCTCGGCGCGGCCGGCACCGTCACGCTCGCCGTCATCACGTCGCTGACGCTGCTGCCCGCCCTCATGGGCATGCTCAAGACGAAGGCGTTCGCCGGTCGGGTCCGCGAGGACAAGGCCGCCGACGAGTTCGACCACGACTCGACCAACGGCTCGGTGCGCCTCGCGCGCGGTATCCGCAAGGCCCCGTGGGCGGTCGCACTCGCTGTCGTCGCGCTGCTCGCCGCCCTGGCCTCGCCGGTGCAGCACCTCCACCTCGGCCTGCCGTCCGACGCGACGGCGCAGAAGGGTACGGAGGCTCGACAGAGCGCCGACCTGCTCGCCGAGGGCTGGGGCGCGGGCAAGAACGCGCCGATGATCGCCATCATCGACGGCCGTGAGATCGACGGCGGCCAGAAGGCCCAGATGGGTGCCTACGCCAAGGTCGTCGAATGGGCGGCCAAGGACGAGAACGTGGCCAACGCACAGATCGTGCAGATGGCGAAGAAGGGCGACGGCGCCGTCGTCATGGTGACGCCGAAGACGGGCCCGGCCGACAAGGCCACCGACGAGATGCTGGAGCGTCTGCGCGACCAGCAGGCCGCCACCGAGAAGGCCACGGGCACGAAGCTCGGCATCACCGGCCAGACGGCGATCGCGGCGGACGTGTCGGAGAAGCTCGCCGACGCCCTGCCGAAGTACCTCGCCATCGTCGTCGGCCTCGCGTTCCTGCTCCTCGTGCTCGTGTTCCGTTCGATCGTCGTGCCGCTGCTCGCCACGCTGGGCTTCCTGCTCTCCGTGCTCGCGACGCTCGGTTTCACGACGAAGCTCGTCACCGACGGCACGTTCGGCATCTTCGAGCCGCAGCCGATCATGAGCTTCATGCCTACGCTGCTCATCGGCATCGTGTTCGGGCTCGCGATGGACTATCAGGTGTTCCTCACGACCCGCATGCGCGAGGCCTACGTGCACGGCACGGAAGCGCGTGACGCCGTCATCGACGGTTTCCGCCACTCGGGCCGCGTCGTCGTGGCCGCTGCTCTCATCATGATCTCGGTGTTCGCCGCCTTCGCGGCACAGGACAACGCGCTCATCCGTGAGATCGGTATCGCGCTCGCGGCAGCGATCGTGTTCGACGCCTTCCTCGTGCGCATGATCCTCGTGCCCGCCGTCATGCTCATGCTCGGCGACAAGGCCTGGTGGATGCCGAAGTGGCTCGACAAGATCCTGCCGAACGTCGACGTCGAGGGCGAGAGCCTCGCCCAGCACGGCGCTCGCCCGGGGACGCCGGCCGTGGCCGGCGCAGCTGCTGTGTCGGGCTCGGCGGCCGCTGGTGGCGCCACCCCGGCGTCCACGGTGGCGAAGGTCTTCGAAGGCGAGAGCCACAGCGAGCCGAAGCACCTGGCCGATGACAACGACACGGTGCGTGACGACGGCTACAAGCCGAAGCACTGACGCATCGAAGAACTGCGGCGGGCGCGAACCTTCTCTGGGGATGGTTCGCGCCCGCCGTTCGTCTCACCAGCTCGACTTCGTGACTCCCGGTAACTGCCCGTCGTGGGACATCGCGCGAAAGCGCACGCGCGAGAGACCGAATCGCGTGAGGTGGCCGCGCGGCCGCCCGTCGACGACATCACGGTTGCGCAGCCGGGTCGGGCTGGCGTCACGTGGCAACGCAGCGAGCTCACGGACGGCGAGGGCCACCTCGTCGGGGCTGCCCGTGCGGATGCGCTCCTTGAGTTCGGCTCGCCGGTCGGCGTACCGGGCCACGATCTTTCGCCGCTCGGCGTCCTTTGCGATCTTCGACTTCTTGGCCATCAGCGGATCTCCTCGAACACGACGTGCCGGCGCACGATCGGGTCGTACTTGCGCAGTTCGAGCCGGCCGGGGGTGTTTCGACGGTTCTTCTGCGTGATGTAGCGATAGCCGGTGCCGGCGCTCGACTGGACGCTGACCTTCGGGCGTACGTCGCTCCTCTTGGAGGCCATCAGAGCTTCACTCCCCTCGCCCGCAACTCGGCGACGACGACGTCGATACCGCGCTTGTCGATGGTGCGAATGCCGCGTGGGCTGACGGTGAGGCGCACGGTGCGCCCGAGGCTCGGCACCCAGTAGCGCCTCTTCTGGACGTTGACGTCGAACCGCCTCTTGCTGCGCACGTGGCTGTGCGAGATCGAATGGCCGAAGCCCGGCACAGCGCCGCTGACCATGCATTTGCGTGACATGCTGCTCCTCGGATACAAAATGAGAACGGTTTTCATTTCTAACACGAGGAAAGAGGGGTAGCAACCGTGAAGAAGGGCATCCACCCCGCCTACGAGCGCGTGGCGTTCCGGGACTCCACCACCGGCGCCGTGTTCGTCACGCGATCGACGCTGCGCCCGAGCGAGACCATCGACATCGACGGTGACGCGGTGCCGGTCGTCAACGTCGAGGTCTCCAGCGACTCGCACCCGCTCTGGACGGGCAAGGCGCGCGTGCACGACAGCGAAGGGCGCGTGGCACAGTTCAACCGCCGTTACGGACGAGGACGCACGGCGTGAGCGGGCAGGGGAACAGCGCAACGCCCACCGTCGTCATCACCAGCGTCGAACAGAGCGCAGCCGACACCACGGCCATGAGTTTGCTGTTCGACCTGCCGAAGCCTGTCGTCGTCACGCACTCGTTCGGGGCTGACCGGACGAGCCTCGTGCGCACGGTGAGCGACGTGACCGGCCTGCTGGATCGCACGACGATCGACCTCGAACACGCCTGCGTGCCGTGCGCGATCCGCGAGGACGTGCTGCCGACGATTGCCGGCCTCGCGAGCAGCGGCCACTGGTCGAGCATCATCGCGAGACTGCCGATCGGAGCTGAGGCGACGCAGCTGTGCCGGGTTGCCTCCTATGAGCCGAACACGCTCGGCGGAGCACGGATCGCAGCCGTCGTGAACGCGGTCGACGGATGTGACGCCGTCCGACACCTCACCGGGCCCGAGCTGCTGGTCGAACGGGAGTTGCCCACGTTCGAAGGTGACGTGCGCGGCACCGCCGAGGTGGCGACGACCCTGCTCGAGTACGCGGATGTCATCGCCGTCGACGGCGAACTCATGCCCGAATGCTCGACGCTCGTCCGCACGCTGGCGCGCCCGGGCGCGCAGGTGGTCGAGAACTGGTCGCAGTGGGACGCGACAGCGCTTCTGCCCGGCGTGCACGACGTCGAAGCCATCGAGAAGTGGGTCGCCGAGACGCCACCCGCCCAGATCGGGGACTCGTGCGAGGACGGTGTGTGGCGCGTGCGGCTTCGCTCCGAACGTGCCGTACACCCCGAGCGCATCCAGGAGAACGTTCCGGAACTCGGCGGCGGCGCGTTCCGGACGCGCGGCTGCTTCTGGGTGCCGACCCGGCCGGAGACGCTGTGCGTGTGGGACGGCGCAGCGGGTCAGCTCAACATCGGCACGGCGGGGCGCTGGCGCCGTCCGGCCGCGCGGCGCACGGACTTCGTCGTCACCGGGCTCCTCGCGCACGGCGACCCTCGCGACGAATTGCGTCGAGCCTTCGAAGCGGCCCTGTGCACACCCGCCGAACTCGACACGCTCGCAACCGTGTGGAGCACCGACGAAGACGGACTCGAGCCCTGGCTCGGCGACATGAAGGAGTACCACTGATGGCCGTTCCGAAACGAAAAGTCTCACGCGCCAACACCCGCTCGCGACGAGCGAACTGGAAGGCGGTGCTCGCGGCGCGCGTCCCCGTCGCCGTGGACGGGACGTTCTACCGGGTTCCGCGGCGTCTCGCCCGGGCCGTCGAACGAGGGCTCATCGACCCGCCCACAGAATCACGCATCGACGACGGAGGACGACGATGAAGGTGCGCAAGTCCCTGCGCTCACTCAAGGACCAGCCCGGCTCGCAGGTTGTTCGCCGCCGCGGCAAGACCTACGTCATCAACAAACAGAACCCGCGCATCAAGGCTCGTCAGGGCTGAGTCGGCCACGTCGACGCTGGGCGGTGCACGCACGTGATCGGTGTGTGCGTCGCCCAGCGCGCACGGCGCCGAGGTCTGCGTGGCCGAGCCCGGGCAATCGGGCTGCGAGTTACTCGCCCGTCTCGGTTAATCGTCGTTAATCTAGGCGGCATGACCGCGACGACTGAGGCACCCAGCACGCACACCGACGACAGCACCGATATCCTGGCGCGCGCCCGGACGCAGGTGCTCGAGAACGGGCAGCCGCTCGGCTATGACGACCTCGTCGAGGTGCTGCGCACCGGCGACGACCGACTCGAGGAGTTGCTGCAACTGGCCCACGACGTGCGCCTTCGCTACAACGGTGACGAGGTCGAGGTCGAGGGCATCGTCAGCCTCAAGACGGGCGGGTGCCCGGAGGACTGCCACTTCTGTTCCCAGTCGGGCCAGTTCACCTCGCCGGTGCGCTCGGTGTGGCTCAACATCCCGCAGCTGGTGCGCGCCGCGAAGCAGACGCGCGAGACGGGCGCGTCGGAGTTCTGCATCGTCGCCGCCGTGCGCGGGCCCGACGAGAAGCTCATGACGCAGATGCGTGAGGCCGTGAAGGCCATCCACGCCGAGGTCGACATCCAGGTCGCGGCGTCGCTCGGCATGCTCACCCAGGAGCAGGTCGACGACCTGCGCGACATGGGCGTGCACCGCTACAACCACAACCTCGAAGCGGCGAAGTCGTACTTTCCCGACGTCGTCACGACGCACTCGTACGAGGAGCGTTTCGAGACGTGCCAGATGATCCGCGAGTCGGGCATGGAGCTGTGCTGCGGTGGGCTCGTCGGCATGGGCGAGACGCTTGAGCAGCGCGCCGAACTCGCGTCGCAGCTGGCTGAGCTCGACCCGCACGAGGTGCCGCTCAACTTCCTCAACCCGCGCCCGGGAACGCCGTTCGAGAACATCGAGCCGATGGAGTCGAACGACGCCCTGCGCACCATCGCCGCGTTCCGCCTCGCGCTGCCGCGCACCATCCTGCGCTACGCGGGCGGCCGTGAGCTCACGCTCGGCGACCTCGGCACGCGCGACGGCCTCATGGGTGGCATCAACGCCGTCATCGTGGGCAACTACCTCACGACGCTCGGGCGCGACCCGAAGGAAGACCTGTCACTCCTGTCGGACCTCAACATGCCGATCAAGGCGCTCAACGCCACGCTCTGAGCGCCGCCCCGCACCGACTCTTCGTCCGCTCCCGATCGCCTCGCGTTCGGGAGCGGACGTCTCACCCTCCGAGGAGACCTTCCTGATGAGCGCTAAGAGCGACACGGGCGTCGCGGACGTCACCGCGACGTACTGCACCCGGTGCGGCAAGCTGCCCGACGAGGCCGACCACACCGCCTGCGCGCGCTGGCTCGCCGCCGAGGAACCGCCCCGCTTCTGCGCCCAGTGCGCCCGCCGGATGAAGGTGCAGGTCGTCCCGACGGGGTGGTCGGCCGAGTGCTCCCGCCACGGCGCATTGAGCGGCGGCGCAGGAGTCTGACCCGCTGGGGCGGGGGCTAGCTGGTGACGTTTGCTGCGGTTGGCTGCGTTGCAACGTCACCAAGCGCAGCAAACGTCACCAACCAGCGTGTCCACAGCAGTGACGGCCGAGGCTTCTGTCCACAGGCCCCGTCCGAGGCTTCTTGTCACCCCGGCCCAGGCTCCTGATGCTGGCTCCATGAGCACCCATCAACCGCCCGTGCGGAGCGTGACGACGGCGCAACTGACGCGCGCAGGTCTCACCTCACGTCAGATCGATGCCTTCGTTCGCTCGGGCAAGCTCGAGCGAATCGGCCGAGGTGTCTACGTCGAAAGCCTCGACGTAGACGCGGCAAGCCCGGAGTCACGGGTACGGGAGCATCTCGTCCGAGCTGTCGCCCTGTGCCGATCCTCCTCCGGGGCTTACCTCGTGGGACCGAGCGCGTGCCTTGCGCTCGGACTTCCCCTCCTCGTTCTTCCCCGCGACGCTCACATCGCGCGCGCCTCGTCCCGTGTCCAAACCCGCAGGCTCGGGCTGCGCGCACACCGCCCGTGGTCGCATGACATCCGAACACTCGACGACCTCGGGGTGGACGTGCAGTGCCCCGAGGCGGCCATCGTCGAACTGGCAGCGCGCGAGGGTGCGCTCCACGGACTCGTGCCTGCCGATGTCGCGGCCCGGCACGAGGACGTGCGGTTCGAACGTGTCCTGGCTTCCTGGGGCAAGCGCCACGGCATCGCCCAGGCCCGGCTCGTCGCCGAACTCGCCGACGGCCGTCGCGAATCGCCCTTGGAAACGCAAACCGCGTGGCAGGCGCACGGGGAAGGGATCCGTCTTGAGCCGCAGACCGTCATCCGCGACAGGGCGGGCGAGTGGGTGGCCACGGTCGACTTCACCGTTGCGGGATACAAGGTCGTCGTCGAGGTCGACGGTTTGGGCAAGTACCGACGCCCGGACGACCTGAAGAAGGAACGGGTGCGTCACAACCAGATCGAGGAGCTCGGGTGGCTCGTTGTCCGTGTCATCGCAGACGACCTGCGGTGCGGTCGGTTCGTGCCGCGCCTTCACGCGGCAATGGCGCGCGCCGAGCGCCGCTAGCTGGTGACGTTTGCGGCGCTTGGCTGCGTTGCAACGTCACCAACCGCAGAAAACGTCACCAGTTAAGCGTCGGTTGGGGCTGGGGCTGCTGCCGCATTCGCTTTCCGAATGCAGACCATTACGGCCAGGACGAGGGCCACCACGGCGAGGAGGTGCACGGCGAGGGCCGCGATGTCGCTGACGAAGCTCAGCAGGAGCACGAGGGCCGCGAGTACCGCGAGGATGACGGCGTAGCGGCGCAGGAACGGGGCTGCAGCGCGGTTGCCGACGAGAAGGGCTTCCGGCGAACGACGGGTCGTCGCCGTCCGGATCGACACGCGGCCACCGAACGGGAGGCGTCCGTCGTCGGCACCGCGCGCCACCCACGTCATGACACCGGCAATGACGAGAAGCGCGACAGCACCGACCATGGCGGCCACCGAGAGGTCCGAAAGCATGCGCCCCAGGGTAGCGAGGAACACCGGCTCCAGAGGCACCGGCTGAGAACCCGGACGGCGCGCCCGCGGGCAGCCTGCCACCCTGCCGGCGCAATCGTGCCCCGCGGAGTCAACGGCGCACCGCCAGCGCCGACAAGCGACGAAGCGCGGCCTCACCATCCCCGGGATCCAGACGACCCTGCGCGCCAAGAGCGGCCACCGCGACTGGAGCGACCCCGCCTTCCGCCTCCACTCGCCGACGCGCAGAGTCGGGTCGAGTCGATCGATGCCACAGGTGCCACACCCCTTCCCCAGGTGAAAGGATGAGGGCCATGCCCACCCCCGACGTCGCACGGCTGCTCGCCTCGGATCGTGACCACCTGTGGCACCCCTACTCGAGCGCCACGAACCCTGCGACGACGCGGTTCGTCGAGTCCGCGCACGGGCCGCGCCTCACCCTGCGTGACGACGACGGCGCATCGCGCGAGGTGCTCGACGCCATGAGCTCTTGGTGGTGCGCCATCCACGGCTACAACGTGCCCGAGCTCAATGCCGCCGCCGAGGCGCAGCTGCAGCGGATGAGTCACGTCATGTTCGGCGGCCTGACGCACGAACCCGCCGTCCGCCTCGGTGAGAAGCTCGTCGAGATCGCGCCCGCACCAGAGGCCGACCGACCGAAGCTGACGCGCGCGTTCCTCGCCGACTCCGGCTCCGTCAGCGTCGAGGTGGCCCTCAAGATGGCCCTCCAGGTCTTCGCCGCCGACGACCGTCCGCGACGCACCGTCCTCACGATCCGCGGCGGTTACCACGGCGACACCCTGCACCCCATGAGCGTCTGCGACCCCGACGGCGGCATGCACTCCCTCTGGCGCGGCACGCTGCCGCAACAGCTCTTCGCCCCGCTCCCACCTGCAGGCCTTGAAGCCGACCCTGACGAACTCGAGGCATGGAAGCGCGAAACCGCTTCCCTCTACAGGGAACACGCCGACGAGATCGCGGCCGTCATCGTCGAGCCACTCCTCCAGGGCGCCGGCGGCATGCGCATCTACGACCCCGAATGCGTGCGATTCCTCACCACCCTCGCCCGCGAGCACGGCGCGCTCGTCATCTTCGACGAGATCGCCACCGGCTTCGGGCGCACCGGCACCTACTGGGCTGCCGACCGTATCGGTATCACGCCCGACATCCTCTGCCTCGGCAAGGCCCTCACCGGCGGCTACCTCACGATGGCGGCCGTGCTCTGCACCGACGAACTCGCCCGCACCATCAGCGAGCGCACCGGCGCGATGATGCACGGCCCCACCTTCATGGGCAACCCGCTCTCGTGCGCCGTCGCGCTCGCCAGCATCGACCTCCTCGACACCGAACGTCTCACCCGCGCAGCCGGATTCGCCGACACACTCGACACTCACCTCGCTCCCCTGCGCGAACTCCCCCACGTCGCGGATGTTCGCACGCTGGGTGCGGTCGGCGTCGTCGAGCTGACCCACGACGTCGACGTCGACGCGGCCACGGCAGCCGCCCTCGACGCGGGCGCATGGATCCGCCCCTTCCGCCGCCTCATCTACACGATGCCGCCGTTCGTCTGCACCGACGACGACCTGGGCACGATCTGCGAGGCTGTCACCGCCGCGGTCCACGCATGCGCCCCGGCGAGCGAGCAGGCGCCGTGAACCAGTACCTCGACGCCCTCGACGCCGCCGCGAAACGGCGCACCGAGCGCGACCTCACCCGCACGGCCGAGGCCGACCAGCTCGACGGTGTCCGCATCGATCTCGCGGGCAACGACTACCTCGGCCTGCGGCGCCACCCCGCGGTGCTCGACGGCGCGCAGCGAGCCCTCGACGAAGCCGGCGGCGGCGCGGGCGCGAGCCGCCTCATCACCGGAACGCACGCCGTCCACACGACGCTCGAAGCCGAGCTCGCCGCGCACATGGGGCACGAATCCGCGCTCGTGTTCTCCACCGGGTACCACGCGAACCTCTCCGCCATGACGGTGCTCGGCACCGCCGACACCCTCGTCATCAGCGACGCTCACAACCACGCGAGCCTCATCGACGGCATGCGCCTGGCCAAAGCTCGCGTCGCCGTCACACCGCACCTCGACGTCGACGCCGTGCGTCGCGCCCTCGCCGAACGCACCGAGCCGCGCGCCGTCATCGTCGTCGAGTCGATCTTCTCCGTGCTCGGCGACGCCGCCGACCTGCCCGCGCTCCTCGCGCTCGCCGTCGAGCACGACGCGCTGCTCGTCGTCGACGAGGCGCACGGCCTCGGTGTCGCGGGTAAGGGCGGCGAGGGGCTCGTCAGGGCTGGCGGCCTCCTCGACGGCGAGGGCGCCGACCGCGTCGTCGTCACGGTCACCCTGTCGAAGTCGCTTGCGAGTCAGGGCGGCGCGGTTCTCGGGCCGCGATCGCTGCGGGAACACCTGCTCAACACGGCACGCCCGTTCATCTTCGACACGGGCCTCGCGCCCGCGTCCGCTGGGGCCGCGCTCGGAGCCCTTCGTCATCTCGTCGCGCATCCCGAGCTCCCTGGTCGAACTCTCGCTGCAGCAGCCGCCATCGCCGACGCCCTCGGCGTCGAGCCGTCGGCCGGGGCCGTGCTGTCCAAGCCCATGCCGTCACCCGCCGAAGCACTGGCCGCCGTCGACGCGGCCCGCGCGCAGGGTCTGCGCATCGGGTGCTTCCGCCCGCCGAGCACGCCGGACGGCATCAGCCGCCTGCGCGTCACCGCCACGGCGGGACTCACGGATGCGGAACTCGACGACGCCAGGCGTATCCTCGGCGCCGTCGCCAGCACGTTCGAAGGAGCACGATGAGCGCCCCCGTCATCCTCGTCACCGGCACCGACACAGAGGTCGGCAAGACGGTGACGACGGCCGCCGTCGCCGCGGCACTTGCCGCGCAGGGCATGCGGATCGCCGTCGTCAAACCTGTCCAGACGGGCCTGGCCCCGGGTGAGCCGGGTGACGTCGACGAGGTCGCCCGCCTGGCCGGCACCGAGGGCGTGACGACACACGAGTTCACCCGCCTGCCCGACCCCCTCGCGCCCGACGCCGCCGCGCGCCTCGCCGGCACGAGCATCCCGACCGTCGCGGAGCACGCCGAGCGCGTCCTCGAGATCGCCGACCGCGACGACGTCGACACCGTCATCGTCGAGGGCGCGGGCGGCCTGCTCGTCCACCTCGACGGCGGGGGCGCCACCCTGGCCGACCTCGCTGTTCACCTGCGCGACAAGGGCGTTCGCGCGGGCTTCGTGCTCGTCGTCGCGCCCCGTCTCGGCACGCTCAACGTCACGGCCCTCACCGCCGAGGCGCTGCGCCACCGGGGCCTCGACCTCATCGGCTACGTCGTCGGCAGCTACCCCGACGAGCCCGGCCTCGCCGAGCGCACGAACCTCGACGACCTGCCGAACGCCGCCGGCGCGCAGCCGCTCGGGCGCCTGCCGGAACGTGCGGCCCAACTCGACCCGAACACCTTCCGAAACAACGCAAGCAAGTGGGTGCACCTGTGATGTTCCGAACCGACGGCCGTCTCGCCGATGGCCGCACGATCCGCTGGTACGACCGCGAGGAGGGCCGCGAAGCCGTGCCCGACCGGCGCGATCTGCCCGAGACGACGCCCATGTCGCAATTGCGCTACGACGTCCTCACCGACGAGTACATCGTGCTCGCCGCGCACCGTCAGAACCGCACCTTCATGCCGCCGGCGAACGAGTGCCCGCTGTGTCCGAGCCGCCCGGACTACGCGAGCGAAGTGCCCTCGGAGGACTACGAGGTCGCTGTCTTCGACAACCGTTTCCCGGCGCTCTCGGACGCCGTCACGGGCGTCGAGGAGATCGACGACCCGCTGTTCGCCTCGGCGCCCGCGTACGGCGCGTGCGAGGTGGTCTGCTTCAGCTCGAACCACAACGCCTCGTTCAAGGACCTGTCGCTCGAGCAGGCCCGCCTCGTCGTCGACACGTGGGCCGACCGGACGCGCGAACTCTCCGCGCGCGAGAGCGTCGAGTACGTCTACCCGTTCGAGAACCGCGGCGCCGAGATCGGCGTCACCCTGCCGCACCCACACGGCCAGATCTACGCCTACGACATGGTTCCGCCGCGGGCGCGCAAGGAACTCGACGCCGCCCGTCGCCACCACTCGCGCACCGGCCGCAACCTTTTCGGCGACATTCTGAGCCGCGAGCTGGCGGAGGGGTCGCGCATCGTCGCACAGAACGCGACGTGGGTGGCGTTCGTGCCGTTCGCGGCGCGCTGGCCCGTCGAGGTGCACCTCTACCCGCGCCGTCAGACGCCCGACCTCGCGGCCCTCGACGAGGCGCAGCGCGACGGCCTCGCGGAGCTCTACCGCGACGTCCTCGGCCGTTTCGACGCGATGTACGACGCCCCGCTGCCCTACATCTCGGCGTGGCAGCAAGCTCCTGCGAAGGGTGACCACCCGGACCGTCGCCTCGCGTGTCTGCACGTCGAGCTGTTCTCGATCCGGCGCAGCGCGGACAAGCTCAAGTACCTCGCAGGTACCGAGTCCGGCCAGGGCGCGTTCAGCAACGACGTGGCGCCCGAGGCGGTGGCCGAGCGCCTGCGCGAGCTGGTAACGTCGCGATGACGCAGGAGATCACCTCGAGCGACTCGCAGAGCCGCCTGCTCGCCGAAGCGGAAGCGCTGTTCGCGTGCGAGTTCGGCGACGTCACGCCGGACGGCGCGTGGTGGGCGCCCGGGCGCGTCAACATCGTCGGCGAGCACACGGACTACAACGGCGGCTACGTCCTGCCCATCGCTCTGCCGACCGGCACCGTCGCCGTCGCGCGGCGTCGTGACGACGACCTCGTCCGGCTCGTCTCCGAGGGCAAGCGCGCCGAGGTGCGCCTGGGCGACATCTCGCGCGAGGCGTCGCTCGGCTGGGCTTCGTACGCGGCCGGCGTCGGCTGGGCGGCCGCGCGTGACGGCCTCGACGTGCCCGGCCTCGACATAGCGTTCGCGGCCGACGTGCCGCGCGGTGCCGGGCTGTCGTCGTCCGCCTCGCTGAGCTGCTCGACCGCTAGCGCCTGGAACGACTTGGCCGGATGGGGCCTCGAGCGTCCGGCCATCGCCCGCCTCGGCCGTCTCGCGGAGAACGAGATCGCCGGCGCGCCGACGGGAACGATGGACCAGATGGCCTCGGTGCTGTGTGAAGCCGGTTCCGCACTACGCCTCGACACGCTGACGAACGACACCGAGCAGGTGCCGTTCGATCTCGACTCGGCCGGGCTCGTCCTGCTCGTCGTCAACTCCCACGCGCCGCACGAGCTCGTCGACGGGGCCTACGGCGAGCGCCGTCGCTCCTGCGAGGAGGCCGCTGATCTGCTCGGCATTGAGCGAGGTCACCTGTGCAGTGAGGTCGACGGACGCGACGTCAGTGCGGTCGATGCGCGCCTCGAGGAGTTGCCCGACGTTCCGCGCCGCCGCGCGCGCCACGTCATCACCGACTCGGCGCGGGTGCTTGCCGTGCACGAGGCCCTGGGGGCCGGCGTCACGCGCGAGAGCGCCCCCGCCGTCGGCCGCGTGCTCAGCGCGTCGCACGCCAGCATGTGCGACGACTTCGAGATCACCGTCCCGGCCGTCGACACGCTCGCCGCGGCCCTTGAGGACGGCGGCGCGTACGGCGCACGGATGACGGGCGGCGGCTTCGGCGGCTGCGTCATCGCCCTCATCGATTCGGGCCGTGTCGACGACGCCGTGGAGCTTGCGAAGCAGCGTGCCGCGAAGGGTGGCTTCGCCGAGCCGGAGCCGTTCGTCGCTCTCGCGAGCGAAGGTGCCAAACGTCTGAAGTGACCTCAGACGGCGGGCAGTTCGGCGCGCGCCATGCGTGACGCCCAGCGCAAGAGGACGACGTCGTCGGTGAGGCCGTTGGGCCGCGAGTCCGGGATGACGTCCTCCACGTCGACGAGGTAGACGAACGCTGCCACGACGAGGCGCAGACGTGCCTTGCCGGTGATGCTGGTGGTGTGTGGGTCGTCGTGGCCGTCCACGGTGAGCATGCCCTCGTCGACGTAGGCGTCGACGACCGAGCAGATGATGTCGAGGTCAAGCCCTTGCGCGCCCTCGTACAGGCGCGGGTTGCTCTCGCGCTTCGACTCGACGCTGGCGAGCAGCCTGTGCAACTCCGTGCGGGAGGCGATGAGTGACGCCGCCCGGAGCCGCGCGCGCCGGAACGCTGCCGACGTGAGAATGCGCGCTTCGGCGGAGGGCTGGGTCACGGCGACAAGAGTAGGCCTCGTCGGGTCTTCGTGGGCACGTATTGGACGCCTTATCCCGAACGTGCGACCTGATCACCGGAATCTGCGCAGGAGCCAGACACCCTGGCGGTTGTCGGTGGCCCGTGGTTGGCTCATGTCGAGCCGTTGAACTCGGCACTTCGAACGAAGGAGCTCCCATGCCCACCCGTGACACGAACTGGCCTGCAGGCACCCCGAACTGGGTCGACTGCTGCTTCGACGACGTGAAGAAGGCCGGCGACTTCTACGCCAAGCTCTTCGGCTGGGACGTGCAGGAGGGCCCGGCCGAGATGGGCGGCTACGCACTGTGCTTCAAGCACGGACGATCCGCCGCTGCCATCACGCCGCGTATGGCGCCAGAGGTTCCCACGGCGTGGTCGACGTTCTTCGCCTCCGACGACGTCGATGCCACCGCCGAGGCGGTGCGCGCCGCGGGAGGCAGCGTCATCGCCGAGCCGATGGGCGTCGCCGGTGCAGGCCGCATGGCGTTCTTCACCGATGCCGAGGGTGCCGCGTTCGGCGCCTGGCAGGGCGGTGAGCACCACGGTTTCGGCATCTTCAACGAGTCTGGCTCCGTGGGTTGGAACGACCTCATGACGCGAGACCTCGAGGGCGCGAAGGCGTTCTACGGCAAGGTCTTCGGGTTCAGCTACGACGAGATGGGCGCCGACTACGTCACGTGCAAGCGCGCCTCCGGCGGTGAGGTCGTCGCCGGGATCCATCTCGCGGAGCACCTGCCGGACGAGGTCCCGGCGAACTGGCTCACGCACTTCGTCGTGGCCGACCGCGACTCGAGCGTCGCCATCGTCGAGGAGCTCGACGGCGAGGTGCTCATGAGCTTCGACACCCCGTTCGGCCCCGAGGCCACCATCCGCGGCCCCGAGGGCGAGGTCTTCAACGTCATCTCCTACACCGCGGAAGCCGAGGAGGAGGCGGAGCACGATCGCGACGCCGAGTGACGAGCAGGTGAGGTGAGTCGGCCCTGACCCAGGAAAATCCCGGGTACTTGTCAGGTCTGCCGGTTCCGGACGAGAGCCTTCTCCTAGGTGGACGCGGTTGGCTGTGGGGACACTGCTTCATTCCACGCGAAGGACCATCATGGCGAGCTCCACGCCCGCGAATTCCTCAGCCGCGACGGCACCCACTCGTACGTTCGCAGCACTCGTCGGCGTCGCGTCGCTCGCCGTGCTGCTGCAGGGCCTGTGGGCCGGATTGTTCATGTCGACGCCCGACACCGACCCTGAGAAGACGCCCTGGCTCGAGGTCCATTCGTGGTGCGGGAAGGCCGCCATCGGGTTCGCGCTCCTCGCCACGGTGTGGGTGTTCCTGAAGCTGCGTGAACGCACCGACCTGACCTTCGGTGCGCTGGCGTTGACGGTGCTGTTGATCCTCGAGGCCTATCTCGGGGGGCTCATCGTGGACGAGGGCAAGGACGTCATGGCCGCCGTCCATGTCCCGCTGGCGATGGCGCTCATGGGCCTGGCGGTGTGGCTCCCGCTGCGGGCCCGAAAGCGCTGACTCCACCGTGGGGATGAGCCTCGGATGCGACACGCGTCCGGGGCTCGTCGTTTGGAACAATGGGTGCATGCACAGCCTCGCCGACACCCAGCCCTCCATCGCCCTCGGAGCCCTCGACGGCCGCTACCGCGGCGCCGTCGCCCCGCTCGTCGACCACCTGTCGGAGGCCGCGCTCAACCGCATGCGCGTGCACGTCGAGGTCGAGTGGCTCATCCACCTCACCGACGCCGGCATCCTCGACGGCGTACGCGCGCTGGACGACGGCGAGAAGGAGGCGCTGCGCGACGTCGTCGAGGAGTTCGACGGTGACGACATCGCCGAACTCGCCGAGATCGAGCGCGAGACGGTGCACGACGTCAAGGCCGTCGAGTACTACCTCAAGCGCCGCCTCACGCAGATCGTGGCCGACGCGGGCCACGACGACGCCGAGCAGCTCTCGGAACTCATCCACTTCTGCTGCACGAGCGAGGACATCAACAACCTCAGCTACGCCCTCATGGTGCAGCGTGCGACGCAGCAGGTGTGGCTGCCGAAGGCGACGACGCTCGTCGAGCAGGTCGCGACGATGGCCCGTGACATGCGTGACGTGCCGCTGCTCGCGCACACCCACGGCCAGCCCGCGACGCCGACGACGATGGGCAAGGAGTTCGCGGTGCTCGCCCACCGCCTGGGCCGTCAGCTGCGCCGCATCGGCGGGCAGGAGTACCTCGGCAAGATCAACGGAGCCACCGGCACGTTCGGTGCGCACACGGCTGCGGTGCCGAGCGCCGACTGGCCGGCACTGAGCAAGTCGTTCGTCGAGGGCCTCGGCCTCACGTGGAACCCGTTGACGACGCAGATCGAGAGCCACGACTGGCAGGCCGAGCTCTACGCCGACATCGCGCGGTTCAACCGCATCCTGCACAACATGTGCACCGACGTGTGGACCTACATCTCGATGGGCTACTTCGCGCAGGTGCGCGGCCAGGGCACCGTCGGCTCGTCGACGATGCCGCACAAGGTGAACCCGATCCGCTTCGAGAACGCCGAGGCCAACCTCGAGGTCTCGAGCGCTCTGCTCGACGTTCTCGCCTCGACGCTCGTCACGTCGCGCCTGCAGCGCGACCTCACGGATTCCTCGATGCAGCGCAACATCGGCACCGCGTTCGGGCACTCGGTGCTGGCCATGGACAACGTCGCGCGGGGCCTCGGCGGTCTCGACCCCGTGCCGGGCGCCATGGCCAAGGACCTCGAAGCCAACTGGGAGGTGCTCGGCGAGCCCATCCAGACGGCGATGCGCGCGCTCGGCGCCCAGGGCGTGCCCGGCATGGAGCAGCCGTACGAGCGCCTCAAGGAGTTGACGCGCGGTCGCCGTATCACCGGTGACGACCTGCGCGAGTTCGTGCGCGGCCTCGACCTTCCCTCCGACGTCGAGGCGCGTTTCCTCGAGATGACGCCTGCCACCTACATCGGCATCGCACCTCAGCTCGTCGATTACCTCGAGGTCTGACGAACCTGCGCTCACGCGACGCCCTGCCCGCAGCTGTGCTCCGCGGGCAGGGCGTCGTGCTGCGCGATGACAGGCGGCGTCAGGACACAACGTACGACCGCGCCACCACCGCACCCGAGCCACCCGCGGCTCTCACCCCCTAATCACCCCTTGGGGCGGAGTGATTCGCCTATAGTTCTTGCATGTTCCGGGGGCATCGCGCAGTCACTGCGCGTGGGGAACGGCCCCAGCCCTGCGTCGGCCGGGAAGGCGATGAATTCGATGACCGCATCCGATCTGCTCTACGACGTCGGGGCCATCGCGGCCTTCGCCATCGTCGGCTGCGCGCTCCAGGCGCTCGGCTACTTCATGACCGATCTGCTGACGCCGGGTCGCCTCGCCGACATCATCTGGCGTGAGCGCAACCAGAACGCGGCGATCCTCGTGTCGGCGAACCTCATCGCCGTCGGCCTCATCGTCTTCACCGCCATCCGCTCGTCGCACGACGGCCTCGCGGCGGGTCTCCTGAGCACTGCCGTCTACGGCATCCTCGGCCTCGTCTTCATGGCCCTGAGCTTCTTCGCCCTCGACGCACTGACGCCGGGCAAGCTGGGCGCGTTGCTGCTGCAGGAGGACAGGCACCCGGCGGTCTGGGTGTCGGCGGCGGCTCACATCGCGGTCGCGCTCATGATCTGCGCCGCCATCTCCTGATCGGCGCTCCCATGACCCACGACGCGCTGACCATCCGCCCCGGCTCGCACCTCTCGCTCGCGGGCGCTCCCGCGCGCGTCGAGGAGACCCTCGAACTCACCGTCGACGACTTCACCTGGCACTCGCACCGCCTCAGCGGGCATCCGGACGCCGACTGGCTCACTGTCGAGGACGACGAGGGCACGCTCAGCCTCACCCTGTGGAAGGACCGCCCGGCCCTGCCCGAGCGCGGCGAGCCTGGCGATCGCAACGTCGTCTGCGACGGCACGGAGCTGCGCCGCAACGAGGACGGCACGGGCACCTACCGCAGCCTTCCGTCGGGGCGCTCGGGCCGTTACGCCTACGCCGACTACCGCCTCGGCGGCACGCTCGTCGCCTTCGAGCGCTTCGACGACGGCGCGTGGGAGCCGTCGACCGGCCGTCACATCCCGGCGTTCGGCGTGCAGGTCACCGGGGGTTCGTCGTGACCCTTCACGCCATCGCGTCGCCGTTCGTCGACACCCGCGCCGCCGACCTACGCCTGGGGCTCGGCTTGGCCCCTGTGGAGCCTCTCGCCACCTGCTTCGTGGCGGGTGCCGACCTGCGCGTGCTCGGGGCCTCGCACCAGGTCGTCATCGAGACGGAGGACGAGCCGTTCACCGAGACGATCGCCTACCTCCCCCACGTCCCGATGCCTCTGCCGGAACGCCACACCGCGCCCGGCTACTCGCTGCGCACGAGCGTCACGCACCTGGCTCCGGACGCCCTGCGCGACGCGGTCAACGCGTTCGTCCCTGCGCTCGGCGAGCGTGACGACGCCGTCGTCGCGCGCTTTCCCGGGCATGACCTCGCGTTGACGGCCCTCCTCGCCGAGCGCCTCGACGACGTCCTCACGTGGCGCACCTGGCACGTCTACCCGCAGCACGGAGAACTGGTCGAGACCGCGTCCTCGCTCGACCTGCAGCGACGGAGGGATCCGGCATGAAGCGCACCGTCAACATACTGCTCGTCGCGGCCCTCGGCCTCGGGTTGAGCGGCTGCGGCACGAGCAAGGAAGAGGAAGCCTGCCGCGAGCAGCAGCGTCAGATGGCGCGAGCGCAGGGCTTCACGCCCAACGAGCGGGCCGTCAAGGAGGCCTGCGACAACGATCACCGCAGCTCGACGACGCGCCGTCACGGTAGTTCCTTCCGCGGTGGCGGTTCGGGCAGCGGAAAGTGAGCGACGCTGTTCGCAGCGTTCGCGCGATCGAGGTGAGCCGTGCGCTCACCGTCTGAGGCTCCCCGCTTCGCCCGCGCCCTCGTCTTCGGCGCCGTCCTGCTGTGCGCCGCATGCGGTCTCGTCTACGAGCTCGCGCTCGTCGCACTCGGCTCGTACCTGCTCGGCAACTCGATCACGCAGACGTCGATCGTCCTGTCGGTCATGGTGTTCGCCATGGGCATCGGCTCGCTCGCCGCGAAGCGCCTCGTCGGCCAGGCGGCCAGCAACTTCGCCCTGATCGAGCTGGCCCTCGCCGTCATCGGCGGCACGAGCGTCATCGTGCTGTACGCCGCCTTCGCGTGGTGGTCGCTCTACGGGCCGGCACTCGTTGCCCTCGCCTTCACGATCGGGGCGCTCATCGGTGCCGAGATCCCCCTGCTGATGACGTTGCTGCAGCGCATCCGCAAGCAGGATGCGTCGGACGCCGTCGCTGATCTCTTCGCCGCCGATTACGTCGGCGCCCTCGTGGGTGGCCTGGCGTTCCCGTTCCTCCTGCTGCCCCTCTTCGGCCTGCTCCGCGGCACACTCGCCGTCGGCGCCGTCAACGCCCTCGTCGGTGTTGCCTTGTGCCTGTGGGTGTTTCGTGACTCGTTCACGACGTGGGGGCGGCGCCTCGTCGGCGGCGCGCTCGCCGTGACGCTGGTCGGGCTCGCGGGGCTTGCCTGGTTCTCGGGGAAGTTCGAGCTGTCCGCGCAGCAGCGCATCTACCGCGATCCGATCGTCGTGAGCGAGCGTTCGGCCTACCAGGACATCGTCGTCACGTCCGGCCTCGACGGACGCGACGTGCGGCTGTTCCTCAACGGTGACCTGCAGTTCTCGACGCTCGACGAGTACCGCTACCACGAGGCGCTCGTCGCTCCTGCGATGAACGGGCCGCGCACGAAGGTCCTCGTGCTCGGCGGGGGCGACGGACTCGCGGCACGGCGGGTGCTCGAGTATCCCGGCGTCGAGAAGGTGACGCTCGTCGACCTCGACCCGGCGGTGGTCGATCTCGCGCGCACGCGGCCCGAATTCGTCGCGGCCAACGCCGATGCGATGGACGACCCGCGCCTGACCTATCGCGCCGCCGATGCGTTCACGTGGCTGCGCACCCAGAACGAGACGTTCGACGCCATCGTCGTCGACTTCCCCGACGCCGACGACGTGGCCACCGCGAAGCTGTACTCGCAGGAGATCTACGGGCTGATGAACAGGGCCCTCGCCCCCGGCGGCCGCATGGTCGTCCAGAGCGGCTCGCCGTTCTTCGCCCGCGAGGCTTACTGGACGACGGAGGCGACCCTGCGCCGCGCCGGGTTCGCGACAACGCCGTACCACGTCGACGTGCCGAGCTTCGGCGACTGGGGCTTCCACCTCGCGACGCGCTCGTCGACGCCGCCGTCGCTCACGCTGCCCGATGACGCCCCGGCGCAGCGCTTCGTCACGCAGGACGTGCTGCGCGCCGCTGCCGTCTTCCCGCCCGACCGTGGCCGGATGCCCGTGAAACCGTCGACCCTGCTGTCGCCCACGATCCTCGACGCGCAGAAGGGCGCCTACCGGGGCTACTGAGCCCGAGGTGTCAGCGACGCGGGTTCAAGCGCGCGATGGCACCGGTGAGCACGGCTGCGAAACCGGTCCACGCGGCGTACGGCGCGAGCGCGACGCCGCGCTCCGGGGTGTGAGCACCGGCTCGGCGCACGAGGTCGGCGCTGCTCACGGCGAGTGCAATGGCCTCGAGGCAGGCGGGACGCAACTTCTTTCGGTCGAAGAACAGCACGCTCCATCCCGCGTTGAGCACGAGGTTGCCGGCCAGAGCCGCTGCATAGGCCTTCTGCTCGCGCGTGCGCCCCTGCTCGCCGAGGTCCGCGAGCACGAGGGAACTCGTGAGCGCGATGTCGGCATACAGCGCCGTCCACGCCACGGGGAAGACCCACGCAGGCGGCTGGAAAGCGGGCTTGCGCAGGGTGCGGTACCAGAGCGAGTCGGGGTCGGTCGCGAGACTGCCGACCACCGCGGTCGCCGCGACGGCGGCGCTCGTGCGCGCGAGCGTCCGACCCCATCGGCGGGTGTCGGCGCTGCGCGAGGCGGTCCGGACGGCGTCACGGAAGGTGGTGTGCCCGCCCGGCGGCGGCCCCACGAGGTTGTCGAGGTCGCGTTCGTGGACGACGGTGTCGTGCTGCAGGCTGCCGATGAGCGGTGTGGCGAGCTGTGTCGTCACGGGTGTCACGAGGCCGACCCAGTAAGCCGCCAGCCCCGGAGTCGTCACGGGCGCCTTGAGCACGATGCGCGGTCGCAACCCCACCCTCGTGGCGTACTCGCTCATCATGTCGGCGTACTGGATGGCCCCGGGGCCCCCGATGTCGAAGGTGCGGTTGATGTCGGTCGGCAGGTCCGCCGCGGCCACGAGGTAGTGCACCGCGTCGGCCACGGCGATGGGCTGGATCGTGTTGCGCACCCACCGCGGCGCGAGCGCCCCCGGCAGCCGCTCGGCGAGGTGACGCAACATCTGGAACGACGACGACCCTTCACCGATGACGACGCCCGCCTCGGGGCGTGAAGGGTGCCGGTGCGGCGGCGCAGGAGCGCGCACACCCCGCCAAGCACGAGGCCGGCGAAGGCGAGCATCCAAATGCCCGAGGCAGCCGTGACGACGGTGTAGACGAGGGTGCTCGTGACGACAGGAGCGTGGCCGCGCAACGCGTCGTAGAGCGCGCCACGGAAGAAGTCCTCCTCCGCCACGCCGTTGACGAGGGTGAGGACGAGAACCACGACGAAGGCGCCGCGGTCGGCGTGATCGAGGAGTTGCTGGACGGGGTCGCGTAACGCGGGAATCTGCGTGAGAACAAGCGCACCGACGAGAAAAGCCCCTGCGAGTGCGGCCCCGACGCCGGCGCCGAGAGCCACGTCGGCTGCGGGCCGACGCGCTCCGGTCGGCTTCGGCGCTTCACGCCCACCCGGACGTCGGGCCAGGAACGCGCCGACGAACCACACCGCGGCCAGCAGCGCCGTCGCGGGGTAGAAGAGTGCATCAGCGGGCTCGATCGACAGGCTCCACGCCAGCACGAGCGTGCCGACGACGAGCGTCAGCCCGCAGGCGAGACGTTGCCGTGTCACCGAGTCGCCCATATGTTCATCCGACCACCCGCGCCAGGTGAGGTTAAGCCTCCCCAGAGGCGTACGACGGCAACGCAACGGGCCGGCATCCGAACGTGGATGCCGACCCGTGATGAGCGTGATGCGTGCGTCAGATCGTGACGTCGCCGCGGGGCGTCGTGAACGTCACCGACAGCACCGACGGGGTGCCGTGCGGGGCGACGAAGGAGAAGTCGATGCTCGGCTCCCACTCCTCGCGGTCGACGCCCGGTTCACCGGAGAGGCCGATCCACTCGCGCACGCGCTCGGGCGCGCCGGCGAGCGTGATGCCCTTGAGGCCCGAGTCGCTGGGGCCGTCCGACGACGGGTGGGTCGCGTCGTCGTCCCACTTGATGAAGTAGGGCAGCTGCGGGTCGAGGACGAGGTCGCTGATGCCGATCTGCTGCCAGGTGACCTCGGTGCCGTCGGGGCGGTGACGGCGGCCTTCGGTGGTGCCGCGACCGAGCTTCTCGACGGGGCGGGTCATGTCGTCGAGTTCGACGACCCAACCGATCCAGCCGCCACCGTTGGCGGAGCGAGCCTTGACGGCCTGGCCGTACGGCATCTTGTCGACGCTGGGGTGCTCGAGGGCTTCGACGACCTCGAGGAACCGGTGCTCGGTGAGCGGCAGGATGACGTTGCGGGTACCGAACCGCGGGTGAACGCCGCCGTCGAGTGCTTCCACGCCGAGCTGCTGCGCGAGTCGCTCGGCCGTCGCCTGCAGACCGTCGGACTCGGCCGCATACATCACGTGGTCAATACGCATGTGCACACTGTGCCACGCCCATTGGTGTGGACTGTAATCCGGGTCACTCTCCTTCGACCCGGCGCGCTCCGTCAACCGCGCACGCCGCGCTGACGCATCGCTTCGTAGAGCAGAACGGCGGCGCTCGTCGCGACGTTGAGGGAGTTGACCTGGCCCACCATGGGGATGCGCACGCGGGTCGTGGCAGCGGCGAGCGCCTCGTCGGTGAGGCCGTACTTCTCGGTGCCGACGGCGATCGCGACGGGGCCGCGGTAGTCGACGTCGGTGTGCATGACGTCGGTGTCCGGCGTCGCCGCGACGAGCGGAATGCCGCGCTCTTCGAGCCAGCTCAGGGTCTCGGAGGTGGACGCGGCGGCCACCGGCACGCTGAAGACGGTGCCCTTCGAGCCGCGCACGACGTTGGGGTTGCCCCAGTCGGTGACCGGGTCGGCGGCGATGACGCCGTCGACGCCGACCGCGTCGGCGGTGCGGAGCATGGCCCCGAGATTGCCGGGCTTCTCGACGCCCTCGGCGACGAGAAGGAGCGGACTCTCGGGCAGGTCGAGTTCGCGCGGGTGGGCCTGGACGCTCGGCACGACGGCGAGGAAGCCGTCCGGCCCCTCGCGGTAGGCGACCTTCTCGAACGCGGCGCGCGCCACCGTCACGATCTCGGCCCCGGCGGCGCGGGCGGCGTCGACGACGTCCTGCTGGCGGTCGGCGTCGAGCATGAGGTCGTCGCACGTGTAGAGGGCCCGGGGGCGCACCCCTGCATCGAGCGCGAGCGACAGTTCCTCGTACCCCTCGAGCAGGGTGACGCCCTCGTTCTCGCGGGTACGGCGCTTACGCAGACCGACGAGCCCCTTGAGGCGCGGGTTGGTCGCGGAGGTGAGGTGAAGATCAGCCACCCGCCCATTCTCCCCCACTCAACCCCCACCGCCGAAGCCCCGATCTGCACGTGCAGGATGGTGCTGTGGTGAGGAGTGAGGCGGGGGTCGGGCTGTTGTCCGAGGCGACGGTTCGGACGCTGGCCGGAGCACAGATCACCGCTCCGACGGAGCTTCTCGCCTTCGACTTCGACGACACGGCAGCGCCGGCACCTCGGGGCTTCGAGCGGCTCGCGGAGTCGGCACTGCTGCGCCGTTCGGATCTCGACGCCGTCGGCGACGAGTTGCTTTCGTGGGGTCTCCAACTGGGCTCGGGGATGACGGTGCGGGCGAACGACGTGCCGCTGCGCGCGGGCACCGTCGTCGTGCTCGGTCTCGGCGTCGGGCGGGTGCGCCTGCCGATTCCGTGCCGCGTCACGGAGGTGATCGACGAGCCGCACCGGCGCGGATTCGCCTACGCGACGCTGCCCGGTCACCCCGAGTGCGGCGTCGAACGTTTCCTCGTCGAACGTCGCGGCGATGACGTGTGGGTCAGCATCGACTCCCTCAGTCGGCCCGGCTGGCTCCTCACCCGCATCGGCGCCCCCGTCATGCGGTGGGCGCAGCGCTGGATGACGCGCCGCTACCTGCGGGCTCTGGCCCGCTGAAGCGACGGGCGATCAGTCGTCCAACCGGTGCGCGGCGGCCAGCACCTCCGGCGCGAGCAAACGGCTCGCGCCGAGCACCTCCACGCCGACCAGGCGGCCGTTCGCGTCCACGTCCAACGCGACGTCGATACCCGGCTCGCCGCCGAGGTCGACCGGGACGGTGCGCGTCACACCGCCGGCTCCCGGGTCCGGGCCGAGCGCGACGTACGCCGCGTCGGCCTCGCCATCGAACGTCAGCCGCACCGCGTCAGCAGGCACCCCGCCGTCGGGCGGATTCACAGAGCGAGCGCAGGACGTCGGCGGCGCCGTCGTTCTCGATCGGGCCGGTCACCTCGTCCGCGGCGTCCTTCACCTCGTCGGGCGCCTGGCCCATCGCGACGCCGCGCGCAGCCCACTCGAGCATCTCGAGGTCGTTGCGCTGATCGCCCACGGCCACCGTGTTCGACGGCTCGATGGCGAGCTTGCGGCGCACCAACTCGAGCGCCGACGCCTTCGAGACGCCCTCGGGGTTGATGTCCATCCAGGCCGTGTACCCAACGGCGTAGTTGACGTGGTGCAGGCCGATGCGGTCGGCGAGCTCGAGGAAGTCCTCGCTCGTGCCCGACGGCGAGCGGAACGTCACGCGCGTCACGGGCTCCGACATGAGCTCCTCCCACTCCACGACGGTCTGCTCGCCGTCGAGTTCCCCGTCGGGGAAGGGCGCGGTGACCTTGAACCCGTCCGGCCCCTCGACGGCGATGACGGCATCCTCCCACTGCCCACGCAGCAACGACAGCGCCGGCGCGGGGTCGAACGTCACCCGGTCGACGACCTCGTAGCCCGCGTCGAGCGAGCTGTCGAGACGCAGGGTGATGGCGCCGTTCGAGCACACGACGTAGCCGTGGTCGAGGTCGAGCATGCGCAGGATCGGCGTCGTCGCGACAACGGCGCGCCCCGTCGACAGGACGACGTGGTGGCCGGCGGCGACGGTGTTGCGCACGGCGTCACGCGTCGCGTCGTGCATCGTGCCGTCGTACTGCAGGAGAGTGCCGTCGATGTCGAGGCAGACCATGAGCGGTGGCCATTCGTGCGAGCCGGCACCTGCGCCGGGTCGGACGCTGTTCGCGGCCGCAGCCTCGGGAATGACGGGCGTCGTGTCGTCGGACGGAGTCACACGCACACCCTACGCGTCGCGCCTTCCCGCGAACGTCACGGCGTGAGCTGCACGGGGGCGGCAGGAGGAAGGACGAACAGACGCCCAGGGCCCCTTCCGATCGCTCGGAAGGGGCCCTCGTCAGGTAAGGCAGATCAGTGGTTCTGGCCGAACCCGCCCTGCGGGGCCGAGCCGTACTGCTGGCCGTTGCCCTGGCCGAACTGCTGCTGGCCCTGCTGGTAGCCACCGTTCCACTGCTGGCCGCCGTTCGTCGCCGAGGCGCTCGAGCCCTTGCGGCTCTGCAGGAACGCGACGACACCGACCGCGAGCGCCGCGAGCCCCGCGAGGAGCGTCAACCACACGCCGGCGCCGATCGTCGCCGAGTAACCGGATGCGGCGCCACCGTCACCGACGGCACTGGCCGTGCTCGGGAACTGCAGGATGCCGATGATGAGCAGCACGACGCCGAGGGCGGCCGTGACGATGCCCGTCACCTTCGCGTTGAGCTTGCCCAGAGCGGCGAGCACGCCGGCCACGGCGAGACCGATGGCGAGGATGAGGACGAAGATGCCGCCCGTGTTGCTCGACTCACCGAGCGTCGGGTTGGCCGAGTTGCTGTTGCCGCCGATGCCGTTGAGCGCGACGGTCTCACTGCCCGACTTGAACGTCACCCACGCGACGAACGGAGCGATGAGTGCCAGGAGGGCTGGCAGGAACGGGCCGAACTTCGCCACGGGGGACGCGCTCGAGGTCTTCGTCGGCTGGGCCGACTGCGACTGACCGTACGCGGCCGACGTGTACTGGCCCTGCTGGCCGCCGTGCGCCGGGGTCGTGTGCTGGCCCGAGCCGTACGTCTGGCCGCCCTGGGGCGACGAGCTGTACTGACCGGGCTGAGCGTAGCCACCCTGCGGAGCGGAGTTGTACTGCCCACCCTGCGGCGCCGAACCGTACTGCTGGCCGCCCTGGGGCGAGGAGTTGTACTGACCCGGCTGCGCATGACCACCCTGCGGCGCGGAGCCGTACTGCTGGCCTCCCTGGGGCGACGAGTTGTACTGACCCGGCTGCGCATGACCACCCTGCGGCGCGGAGCCGTACTGCTGGCCTCCCTGGGGCGACGAGTTGTACTGCTGACCCGCGCCGTACTGACCCTGCGGAGCGGAGTTGTACTGCCCACCCTGCGGCGCCGAACCGTACTGCTGACCCGCGCCGTACTGACCCTGCTGGCCGGCAGCACCCGGGTAACCCTGCGCGTAGGGAGCCGACTGCTGCTGGGCGATGGGCGCGCTCGGGTAGGCCTGCGAATGCGCGGACGACGCCTGCGTCGGCGACTCCGCACGCTCGGGGGACTGCCCCGGCTGAGCTGCAGCCTGCGGCTGGTCACGGTAGGCCACCTGCGTGGCATCGTTCTCGAACCGCTGGGTGTGGTCGTGCACCGGGTTCGGCTCAGCCGCCGGCGTCGAACCGCCCGCGATGCGGGTCTCTGCCTCTGAGTCGCCGCCGCCCCAGGTGGAGGCGGGCTTCTCGTTGTTGTCGCTCATGCGACCCTCCCGTGTCGAGATGCTGAAGTGTGATCTGCGCCCAAATCTACCGGGGAGCCCTCACGCCTGCAGCTTGAAGGCCTCCTTGTAGCTCAGGCGCCCACCCGTCTGCATGACGCTGCGGCTGTAGAGGCGCGTCGCGACCCGAGTGATGGCGATCGCAGCGACACCCGCGATGACGAGCGCGACGAGCGGCTCCCACCAGGCTGCATCGCCGGTGATGACGCGCGCGGGCATCGCCACCGTCGAGACGACCGGCACGAACGAGGCCACCTTGAGGGCCGTTCCGGTGAGCATCATGCCGAGCATGAGCACGACGACGACGAGCATTGTCACCGGCTGGGCGGTCGTCTGGACGTCCTCGCTACGTGACGCGAGCGCGCCGGCCACCGCGAACATGCAGGCGACGACGAGGAAGCCCGCGAGGAAGAACACGACGAACCACCCCGAGGCACTCGCCACGGTGCCGATGAGCGTGCTCCACCGTGTCTGCGACAACCCGATGAGCGCTACGCCGACGAGCAGCGTCACCTGGGCCAACGCGAGGACGGCGTTGCCGATGACCTTACCGGCGAGCAGGTGCTTGAGCGGCACCGCGCTGGCCAGGATTTCGACGATGCGTGACTGCTTCTCCTCGACGACGCTCTGCGCGATCGGCATGCCGAAGATGAAGGCGACGAAGTAGAACAGGAACGCGAAGATGAAGGTGACGAGCTTACCCAGCCCGGCGTTGACGGATCCGGGGTCGAGCCGTTCGTCCGTCACGTTCGCTCCGCTCGAGAGCTTGGCGAGATCGACGCCCTGAGCCTTCGCGTTCGCGGCGAGCGTCTGCTCCGCGGCGGCGCTCGTGACGAACTTCTTCACGTCGGCGTCGACGTCCTTGTCACCGACGAGCGTCCAGCCGCCGGAGGTGGGCAGGAGCGCCAGATCGGCGCGACCGCTCTTGACCGCGTCGCGGGCGTCGGCGGGCGACGACGCGGAGACGCTCGTGTACTCGACCTTGTCGTGGTCGGCCTTCGCCGCCTTCTCGGCGGCGTCGACGAGTGAGCTTCCCGAGAGCCCGGCCGCGTTCTTCTGCGTCACGACGGCGATGGACGACGTAGGCGTCTTGCCCGAGAGCCAGATCTGGACGCCGAACGTGCCTGCGACGAGCAGGAGCGTCACGACGAGCGACATGAGGAAGTTCTTGTCCCGCGCCTTCACGGAAAGTTCGCGCAGGGCGACGATCTGCCAGGCGGGGCGGGTCTGGGTTTCTGCGGCGGCGTTCATTCCTCAGGCCACCTCTCGGTAGATGTCGGCGAGTTGGGGCACGAGTTCGTGGAACTCACGCACGCGGCCCCGCTCCATCGCGCGGCGGAGCACAGCGTCCGCGGCTGCCGCGGAACGCTCGGGTTCGGAGGGAAGTTCGAGCACGGCCACCGGTCCGTCGATGTCGACGACGCTGATGCCGAGCGAGTCGGCCACGTCGCGCAGCCAGCCGGCGTCGGCGTCGAGGACGAGGCGGTGGCGAACGCGACCGCGGCGGCGCAGATCCTGCGCGCGCCCTTCGGCCACGACCTCGCCGCGCGCGAGGATGACGAGCCCGTCGCACAACCGCTCGACGAGGTCGAGCTGGTGGCTGCTGAACAACACCGGCACGCCGCGTGCGGTGAACTCGCGCAGGAGGTCGACCATCGAGTCGACGGCCTGCGGGTCGAGGCCGCTGAACGGCTCGTCGAGGATGAGCGCCGACGGGTCGGTGATGACGGACGCCGCAATCTGCACGCGTTGTTGGTTACCGAGCGAGAGCGCTTCGAGCTTGTCCTTCGAGCGCTCGGCAAGGCCGAATCGGTCGAGCAGCTCGAGGCCGCGGGTGCGGGCCACGGACGCCTTCACGCCGCGCAGTTGCGCGAGGTAGACGAGCTGGTCGATGAGCGGCTGCTTCGGGTAGAGGCCGCGCTCCTCGGGCATGTAGCCGATCGAGCGACGGTCGGCCGCCGTGATCGGCTGCCCGTTCCACAGCGCTTCGCCGGCGCTGGGCTCGAGCACGCCCATGATCATGCGCATCGTCGTCGTCTTGCCGGCGCCGTTGCCGCCGACGAAACCGGTCATCCGGCCGTCCGGCACGCTGAAAGACACGTCGCGCACGGCGACCTTGTCGCCGAACGTGCGGCTCAGCCCTTTCGCTTCGAACATCGTCCGTTCCTCTCGGTTTCGCCCTTTGGGAGGTACGTGAACCATCCTGGCGAAACGGCGGGGTTCTCACCTCCGCCGGGAGGATGAACTTCAGGTGCCGGGCTGCTCCCCCACGCGCACGAGGCCGGTTTCGTAGGCGGCGACGGCGGCCTGCACGCGATCGCGCAGGTCGAGCTTCATGAGGACGTTCGACACGTGCGTCTTGACGGTGGCCTCACCGACGAAGAGTTCGTCGGCGATCTCCGCGTTCGAGCGCCCGCGCCCGAGCAGCGCGAGAACGTCGCGTTCGCGCGGGGTGAGCGCGGCGAGGCGGGCATCCGCTTCGGGTGCGGCCTGCTGCGCGGTACGTCGTTCGATGA
The DNA here is from genome assembly GCF_019895135.1 of Dermacoccus sp. Tok2021. Lineage (NCBI taxonomy): Bacteria > Bacillati > Actinomycetota > Actinomycetes > Micrococcales > Dermacoccaceae > Dermacoccus > Dermacoccus sp. Tok2021. Next base: position 4,001 of record NZ_JAGTHU010000011.1, on the reverse strand, counting down.
CGCGGCGCGTCACCTCGGGGGCGAGCAGCGCGTGGCCGTGACCGACGGTTCGCACCGCCTCGGCGAGTTCGTCGGCCTCGGCGTTCTTGAGCAGGAAGCCGCTCGCGCCGGCGTCGAGCGCGCTGAAGAGGTAGTCGTCGCGATCGAAGGTCGTGAGGATGACGACGCGGCCCAGGCCCTCCTCGACGAAGCGGCGCGTGGCCTCGATGCCGTCCATGACGGGCATCTGTACATCCATGAGCGTGACGTCGGGGTGCAGCTCGCGCGCGACCGCGAGCGCCTCCTCACCGTTCGCGGCGGTGGCGACGACGTCGAGGTCGTCCTCCACCGACAGGATGAGGGAGAACCCGCCGCTCACCATCCGCTGGTCGTCGACGATGAGGACCCTGAGCGATTCGGTCACGGCGTCTCCTTGTTCCTGGTCGAGGCGGCGAGAGGCAGGCGCACGCGCACACGGTATCCACCGGTGAGGCGCGGCCCGATCTCGGCCGAGCCGTGGTGGGCGCGCACCCGTTCACGCATGCCGAGCAGGCCCAGCCCGCTGCCGGACGTACCCGCGCGGGGGCGGCCGTCGTCGAGCACCTCGACCTCGACGTAGCGGCCGTTGCCCTCGCCACCCGCGCGCAGCGTGACGGTGGCTGCCGTGGCCGTCGAGTGACGCTGGACGTTGGCGAGCGCCTCCTGCACGGTGCGGTAGATGCTGTGCCCGACGTTGGCGGGCACGTCGACGTCGACGAGGTCGTCGAGGCGCACGTCGAAGGTGGGGGTGCGTACGCCCGCCACGAGGGCGGCGACGTCGTTCAGGCCCGGTTCGGGTGCGCGTGCGGCGCCGTTCGTGGGCTCGCCCGAGCCGTTCGCAGTGTGTTGTCCGTCGGCGCGCAGAGTGCCGAGCAGGGCGCGCATCTGCGTGACGGCCTCACGCGACGAGGCCTCGACGTTGCTCAGCGAGTCCGTCGCGCGCTCAGGGTCTTTCACCATCACCTTGCGGGCCGCTGCGGCCTGGATGCCGATGGCCGCTACGTGGTGGGCGACGACGTCGTGCAGTTCGCGTGCGATGCGCAGCCGCTCCTCGACGACGGCCTGCTCGGTGAGTTGGCCGGCCTGACGGGTGATCGTCTGGGCCTGCTGGTGGGCGAACGCGCGGGCACGGGCGCCACGCCACGAGTTCGCCCCGGCCCCGACCGCCGTCGCGAAGTAGAGCACGTTGATCATCAGCCCCTGCAGGACGGCTGCGGCCGTCGCGCCGAACCACGGGTCGCGCGCCTTGGCGGGCTGGGCGTTGTAGGAGTCGAGGAGGTCATCGTTCATCGCCGCCACGGACCACTGCACGCTCAGCCAGCCGAACATGAACAGCACGAGGCCCGCTGCCGCGAGGGTGACCAGCTTGCGGTCGGGCGCCCAGGCGAGCGCGGTGAAGATGGCGAAGAAGTACACGCCCTGCATGGCGATGGACGACATCACCGGCACCTGCGTCAGCCCCATGACGAACATGTGCGCGGCCGTGACGAGCATGACGGTGACGGGGAAACGTCGGCGCAGCACGAGCGGGCCGGCTCCGATGGCGGCGCTCAGATACAGCGCCCAACGCGGCCACAGGGAATCGGCCGAGAAGCCGAGTGCGCGCCACACCTCGAGACCCAGCAGCGCGCCGAGGAAGAACAGGATGGCGATGAGAACATCTCGCCTCAGCCAGGCGTCAGGTCGACTGCGCACCCATTCGTCGTCGAGGCCGAAGAACTGTTTCACCCGACCGAGGGTAGAGCGCAGTCGCCGGGCGCACCTCCCTCAAGCGGCGGAGATACTCGCACGGGGCTAGGCCACCCCTGGGGTCGGGTGACAGACGACGTACCTCCTGATTAGCTGAGTGGGTGTCCTACTCGCGGCGGCGCCTGAGCGTAAGCCGCACGCGGGCAGACAATTTCGGCAATCATGGCCGGGGCGGCACTCCCACGTGTGGGCCGGCCGTCCACTGCCTTGCACGAGACTCGATGTGGAGGAACTGACATGACGGTAGCGACTGACGCTGTCTTCGAGATGCCGGACGACGGCGACAACGAGGGCGGGCGCCCGAGCGAGCGCGACAAGCGCAACATCACAGACCCGGAGGCGGGCGGCGAAGCAGACCGCGTCGACGAGGACAACGTGCCCCAGTCCGGCCTCGACAAGGACCGCCTCCAGGGCGAGTGACGGCACCAACCCACCCCGCCGGAACACACGAAAAGGACATCACCCATGAGCCACACCCCCGAAGAACTCGAAGCTGCGCGCGAGGCCGCCCAGGCCGCCGTCGACACCGCGACGTCGTGGGACTACAGCGCCGGCGACGCCAAGATCGACAGCAAGCTGCGGGAGGGCCTCGATGCAGCGGGCGTCACCATCGACGATGACGAGTTCGAGCGCATCGTCCGCGAGATCGACGCGCTCACCGGTGACGAGGACGCGGGCACGCCCCAGGTGAGCGCCGCTCGCCCGACGACCGGCGCCTGAGCGCTCCCCGATCGGGCGGCCGCCGGCTGCGCGGGCGCGCTTGCGAGCCATCGCGACGAAGCGTCGCAAGTGCGCCCCTGCAGCGTCCTCGTGACGCGCTCACCGGCGGCCGCCCGACTGCCTGCCCTTGATGTGCCCGCGCCGGCCGGGCACGGGCACGCCAAAAACCACGCACACCAGAAGAATGCGCACCGAACAAGGGAGATCCCATGGGTATCGACAAGCTCACCGACGCGTTCTCGAACGACGAGGACCACGACGAGGGCGGCGAAGACGCCCGCAACGAGGCTCGCGCGATCGACGAGGGCTCGCCCGAGCGCGAGATCGTCAGCGACGACCCCGGCACGCCCACCGAAACCACCGACTGACGGCGCGGCCTAGCTCGACGCGAGCGACACGACGAGGTTGAGCGTCGTCGCGACGACGCCGACGCCCAACACGTAGCTCAACAGCGTGTGGGCGAGCACGAGGCGGCGCATCTGGCGGTTCTTCAGGTTGGTGTCGGCGATCTGATACGTCATGCCGAGGTCGAACGCGACGTAGGCGAAGTCGTAGTAGTCGGGCTCGCCGCCCTCGAAGTCGATGCCGTGGGCGCCAGGCCCGCCGCCGTAGTACTCGCGGGCGTAGCGCAGGGTGTAGACGAGGTGGACGAGGAACCACGACGTGAGCACGCTGCCCGCACCGAGGAGTGCTTCGGGTGTTCCACTGCTGTGGTGCCCCGCTGCCGCGAGCAGCAGCCCGACCCCGCCGAGGCTCGCGACGGTGCCGGTGAGCACGACGAGTTCCGACGCCGTGACGCTCGGGTCCTCCTCGCGCGCGTGCTCCGCGGCCTCGTGTTCGTCCATGCCGCGCACGATGAGCCACGTCCACGCGGCCAAGGTGAAGGCGGCCGTCGTCCAGCCCGCCATGACGTCGAAGGAGAGGCTCCGCGCAAGGTTCGCCATCGACAGGGCAGCGACGAGCGCGCCCAGCGCGATGCACACAGCCAGTCTGACGCCGGCGCGCTGCGTCAGCGCGCGAGGGTGCGAAGCCATGGGGTGAACGGTAGCGCTCGCCATGGGCGGGCGATGTGTGACCTTCGGCCCAGGATGTGAGTTGTGGCCCGGTCTGTGAGCTGCGCCGGTCACAGACCGGGCCAGAGCTCACATCCTGCGATGGGTCCTACCGCTTGTCAGCGCGCTTCTTCTCGGCATCGCGCGCGAGGATGTAGCCCACGAACCCACCCGCGATTCCGAGAACGGCGGCGGGGACGACGGTGGCCCACCACGCCTCGCCCTTGTCGTGGAAGAACAACAACCCGAGCACGAATCCGATGACAAAGCCCGTTGAAGCGTTGACGCTGTTCGACAGCTTCATGACAAAGGAATCTAGCCAGCGCAGCGCATCGGAGGGGCGAACGATGCGTGAAATCACGTACGTTCCCTGCAGTTCTCCACACTCAGCGGACTCCGAACTCGTCGGCGAAGGACACCCTCATTGCCTCTTACAAGTGACGCCATGAACAACGACTCTCA
>NZ_JAGTHU010000010.1:0-109593 GCF_019895135.1 Dermacoccus sp. Tok2021 | reverse complement strand
CCAGCCTTGCCGGCACCGACGCGTCTGGATTTCAGACGGCCTTCCTCGTCGCTGCGGTCGCGGCTCTGGTTGGCGCAGTTGTCGCTGGCGTGGTGATTCCCCGCGCACGTCAGTAGCTGCACCAAGCCATGTTCACCCGACCCGCTCCCCGGTGGCGACCGCCGTCGGGGAGCGGGATACCGCGCGTTGACTTATACCCCTAGGGGGTATAACTTCCACGGATGAGCTCGAGCCATGACCACATGTCAGCACCGGGATCAGACGAGCGCGAGAAGCGCAACTCGCACCAAGCGGACAGTCCCGGGCACACACACGCGGGCCATCAGAATCACGACACAGGCCATAGCCAAGCTGATCACGGCGGGCATGCAGGTCACGGTGACCATGTCGGGCAGTTCCGTCGCCTGTTTTGGATCATGCTCGTCCTGGCAGTCCCGGTCGTCGGCTTTAACGACATGTTTGCCGACCTCGTCGGTTATGACCTCCCCAGTGGGGAATGGGTTCGTTGGGTCTCGCCCGTGCTCGGCACCGTTATGTACCTCTGGGGTGGTTGGCCCTTCCTGACCGGCGCCGTCAGCGAAATCCGCAGCCGCAAGCCGGGGATGATGCTGCTCATCGGACTGGCCATCACCGTGGCCTTCATCTCCTCCTGGGGCGCCAGCCTGAACGTCCTCCACCACGAGCTGAACTTCTGGTGGGAGCTGGCCCTGCTGGTGGTGATCATGCTCCTGGGTCACTGGATCGAGATGCGGTCCCTAGCCCAGACGACCTCGGCTCTGGATTCTCTGGCAGCGCTCCTGCCCGACGAGGCCGAGCGTCTTGAGGGCGACGACGTGGTCACGGTCGACCCTGCCGAGCTGGTGGTCGGTGACGTCGTGATCGTTCGTCCCGGTGCAGCTGTGCCTGCTGACGGACGGATCGTCGATGGTTCCGCGAGCATGGACGAGTCGATGGTCACGGGCGAGTCCAAGACCGTGCGCCGCGGCAAGGGCGAGAGCGTCGTGGCGGGCACGGTGGCCACCGACTCCGGTCTGCGCGTGGAGGTGACAGCGACCGGCGAAGACACCGCCCTGGCCGGGATCCAAAAGCTTGTGGCCGACGCCCAGGCGTCTTCCTCCCGCGCTCAGCGCATCGCCGACACCGCGGCCGGGTGGCTGTTCTGGTTTGCCCTCGGCGCCGCAGCGATCACCGCCGTTGTCTGGTCGCTGCTCGGCATGCCCGATGACGCGGTGGTGCGCACTATCACCGTCCTGGTCATCGCCTGCCCCCACGCGCTCGGCTTGGCGATCCCGCTCGTGGTCTCCATCGCGACCGAACGTGCCGCCCGTGGCGGTGTTCTCATCAAGGATCGGTTGGCGCTGGAGTCCATGCGCACCGTCGATGCCGTTCTGTTCGACAAGACCGGCACGCTGACCAAGGGCGAGCCCACCGTCACCGCCATCCAGGCGTTTGAGGGTCGCGACGACGACGAGGTGCTCGCCTTGGCCGCGGCCGCCGAGAGTGACAGCGAGCACCCGCTGGCCCGCGCCATCGTCAGCGCCGCTCGCGCCCATGAGCTCGAGGTCCCGCGAGCAGGTGACTTTTCCTCCTCACCCGCGGTGGGGGTGCGGGCCATCGTGGACGGGAAGACAGTTGAAGTTGGTGGCCCCCACCTCCTGGAGCAGCACGGCCTCGACGAGCTCCCCGTCGCGGACGCCTGGCGCGAGGAGGGCGCGATCATCCTGCACGTCGTGGCGGACGGCGCAGTCATCGGCGCACTGCGCCTGGCCGATGAGATCCGGCCCGAGTCCCGCGTTGCCGTCGACGCCCTCCACGCTGCCGGCGCCCAGGTCGTGATGATCACCGGGGACGCTGAGGCCGTGGCCCAGACCGTCGCCGCCGAGCTGGGCATCGACCGCGTGTTCGCCGGCGTCCGTCCAGAGGACAAGGCCGCCAAGGTCGCCGCGCTCCAGGACGAAGGGAGGAAGGTCGCGATGGTCGGCGACGGCGTCAACGACGCCCCGGCCTTGGCTCAAGCCGATGTCGGCATCGCCATCGGCGCTGGCACCGACGTGGCCATCGGCTCCGCAGGGGTGATCCTCGCCAGCTCGGATCCACGCTCCGTGCTCTCGGTCATCGACCTCTCCCGCTCTTCCTACCGCAAGATGAAGCAGAACCTGTGGTGGGCCGCCGGCTACAACCTGATCTCCGTGCCCCTGGCAGCAGGCGTCCTCGCCCCCATCGGATTCGTTCTCCCAATGAGCGTCGGAGCGATCCTCATGTCCGCCTCTACCGTCGTTGTCGCGCTCAACGCCCAGCTCCTACGCCGCCTCGACCTGTCACCGGCCACCAGTACCGCGAAGTTCATCGACGACGAGAGTGCAGCCTGCGCCGGAGACTCTGGACAGGCCAGGGAGTCGGATGCTGGCTGACGCCTCAACCGACTGTCCGCGGGAATTCGCCTGGAAGGCGGCGGGGGAGAGGCTCGTATGGGAACAGATCGTCGGGGGTGAGGTTCCAGGTCGTCCGGAGGTTTTGTCGGGGAACTGCGCCGTTGAGGTCCTCCAGTTTCGAGAGCGGCCCGCAGGTGTGGATGAGCGCTTCGCGCAAGTCGTTGCGTTGACTACTCCAAGTCAATCGCTGGTGGGCCCATCCGTCTTCTCGCAGGTTCGTCGCTGGGTCCATGACCCCGAGGTCCTGCTCGCGTCCATTCGCGGAAATGGTGGGAACCAGACGGCTGATCAGTTGTCGGACGTTCTGGCAGTACGGGTCATGGTCGCGGCCTGCGCTGCGTCTGCTGGGTAGTCCCGGGCGACCTCTTCAAGGCGGCGTCCAGGTGAGGGGGCCATCGACGGTGTTCCCGTGATGGCCGATTAGGCGTTCGTGGTACTGCCGAAATAGGACGTCGTGTGCGTCGTCGAGGTGCTGCCTTTGTGCGACATGTTCCAGATGCGCTGAGGTTCCTCCTGGCGTCCCCAGCGGATGGGGGGCCAAGCGGATGTCGCCTCCCGTGAACACCTCCCAGAATCGGCGAAGGCCAGCGAGATCATCATCGCGGTGCGCGCCGACCACCTTCGCAAGTTCGGCCACGCTGTGAGCAGCGCGCCGCCGTGCGCTGTAGTTGATCGGCGGCGGTGCCTGTCGCAACTGGGTGAAGAGATCCTCCATGTCCTGCAGGACATTTGGCCAACGATGATGGTGGAGGGACCGGAGTCGGGTTCCGGCGGAGCGTTGGAATGTGGCGGGCAGTCCGAGTTCGAGTGCGATGTGGCTCCATGGCGTAGTCCGCCCTAGTCGCAGCAAGATCATGGATAGCACGGGCCCGTCGTCTTCTTGGACGTCGTGGGCGCGTAGGGCGATAGTCCAGAGAGACTGCGGGACCCAGCTTGCGGGCGGCAGGAGGGGCTCTGTCTGGTGTTCTTGGAGGATGTGCTGCCCGTGGTCCCGAGGTGAGGTCCACTCCGGTGGGTGGGCGGCCCATGCGCGGGCTGTTCGGCAGGTGAGTCGGGAGCTCGGTGGGATGGCGGATGCGATGTTGCGAATCCCGGCGGCGACCAGGATGGGGCCGAGGTCACTGCGGAGCGCCTGTGATCGGGGTCCGAGTAGCCCGGTGGTCTGGTGGTCCGAGAGCATGAGGTTGATGGTCGGTCCGCTGCCGTCGGTCTGGTTGAGATCGTCAAATGCCGCGCTGGCTCGGGCGAGGTGGTCGGCCCAGGAGGAGGCTGAGCGGGCCTGAGCGACGGACAGTCGCAGGAGTGCGCAAAACGTGTGTAGGTGCGGACTGGCGGTGGCTGACCACGGCCCAAGGCTCCTTGGGCCGCTCGGGTCCCGGTGCGCCGCGTCCACGAGAACGAGGAGTCGTTGCTGGGCGTGCAGGGCCGCATCGTGAACCGGGATCTGGGCTGCGTCGCCGAGGTTGCCGTTGCAACCAGGGACGGATGCTCCGTTGCGATGTGCCGCCCTTGGGCCTGGGCTCACGTTCGGTGCAGCACGCTTGGCCAGCCAAGCGTCCGCCCCAAGACGATGACGACCACGGCCGCTGACCGCAGGATGGACAGGTTGCGATGAGGGCGATGTGGTGGTGGGGGCATGCGAATGTCCAGGGCTGCTGCCAGAGTGTCGACCAACCGAACCCTGACGCGAGGCATTCGGGGCAGTATCTGCTGGAGGTGTTCTTGGGCACCGACTCTGAGAGACGCCCGTCGTCGATCAGCGGGATCTTCACGGGCTCGGGTGGCTCGGTGCCGAGCACGGCATAGAATCCCGAACGCTTGTCGAGCAGTACTCGCTCTAGGTCGCTCCCTGGGGGATTGCCGGGGATGTGCATTGCAGTGAGGAACTGGCGCGGGGTGAGCCCGTACCGGTGGCTCGCTCTGACCAGCCAACTGCGTGGCTGTTCGTTCGGCTGGGGCGGGACGCATATCGGCCACTGCGAGCGGTGAGTGGCCGGGACAAGATCTCGGAGGTATTCTCCGCCTGGCTCTGTGGCTGGCTCTGTGGCCGGGTCAGCCCGTACTGGCGTCCTCGGCGGCGTTGTCGACGACGACGGAAGCGAGGATTCGCGAGTCAATGGTTTCGGCTCCTGTGCTGATCGCGAGACTGCAAGCACGGTCGATCAAGTTGGTGACAGAGACCATGTAGCCCTGGGTGCGGCGGAGGATCTCTTGCGCCTGCTCGGTGAGACAACCGGGCTGGGCGTCTGCGAGCTTGATGCGACCCTCAAAGACCTGAAGCATCGCTACCCAGGCCCGCATCCCACCGTCGGTCTTGATGTTGAAGGGGGCCATCGCGCACCGCGTAGCCCGGCGACTCGTCTGGGCGTAGGCCGCCTCGCTGTGGTGCAGTCCTTCGTCGAAGAACTGCTTCTGGGAGAGCCCGACGCCGACGTAGACGAAGGTGGCTGGCATCTCGTTGGCGAGCCACTTGAGGTGGTTGCTCAGGTCCATCCCGTTGCGATGGTTGAAGTTGATGAAGTGCAGGTCATCCAGGATGATCAAGCGGGTCTCGGCCGTGGCAACGCAGTCCACCGCGAGGTCTCCCAATTCGGCGCGGATAGCGCGTCCTGCTGCTGGGTGGTCGTAGAAGCGCAGCAGTTTCTGGTTGAGGTTCTTCAGGGACATGTTCGCCGTGAGGGCGATGAACGCGACAGGCAGACGCGGGCTCCCGTAGGCTGTGAGATGCCCGTAGCGACGGCGCTGTCGACGATCAAAGGTGCGACCGAAGCGCGTGGCAGCGGTCGTCTTTCCGAGGCCCGGGAGCGAGTCCAACAACACCGACCCGCGCAGGCTGTCCCCGTCACGATGCGATGACGCCAAGACCTGCTCGAAGATGCCGTTCACACGCTGAAGTTGTGGCGTCTTGATCACGGGTGCGTTGGCGTGCCACACGCCTCGGACCTCGTTGTAGTCCACCAAGGACTCGGCGTCGAGCTCATCCATCTCAGAGCGCGAAAGAGTGGCGAAGTCCTCGCGGGGGGCGCCGCGTGTCGACGCTCGTTGCCGGACACCAGTCCGGTGATGCCGAAAGGCTGGCTCGCGATGCCCTTCACGGCTGGATCGAAGTCTGCGACGAGTAATCGGTCTCGCTCCAGCAGGCTCTCGTAGCCCACCAGGTCCTTGTTGGTTGAGGACCACCACCAGCCGGGGTAGTGGCGCATTCCGGCGTAGGAGCCGAACCGCCGCACTGGCATGCCTTGGACGATGGCCGTTGCCGAGGCATCTGCCAAGGCAGTTCTGATCGGCGCCCCGTCGGCGGGCGCGAACTCGACGATCACGTCAACGTCACGTGCTGTGACCACGCCCACAGCATCCTCTGGTGACAACTTGGCAGGAACGTGACACGCCGTGACAAGAAGATAGGAGAATGACAAGTTACGCCGGAACCCACAAAAATCTCTTGAAAAAGATCCTTCGGCACCCGGGAATGATCCACCGCTCACGAAAGTTGAGTCAGATAAGAGCAACTTTGGTGAGTCTGGGATTGACACTGCAGACCAACCGGAGTTGAGTCAGCATCAGTCAACCTGACGGCTCGGGTCATGCGGCCCGGCGTCGTCGTGAGCAACACGAAGGAGCATCCCTCATGGGTCGCGCAGTAGGTATTGACCTCGGTACCACCAACTCGGCCGTTGCCGTCCTCGAAGGTAACGAGCCCAAGATCATCGCGAACGCCGAAGGCGCTCGCACCACCCCGTCGGTCGTCGCGTTCTCCAAGGGCGGCGAGATCCTCGTCGGCGAGATCGCCAAGCGTCAGGCCGTGACGAACGTCGACCGCACCATCCGCTCCGTCAAGCGCCACATGGGCACCGACTGGAGCACGCAGATCGACGACAAGAAGTACACCCCGCAGGAGATCTCGGCGCGCACGCTCATGAAGCTCAAGCGCGACGCGGAGTCCTACCTCGGTGAGGACGTCACGGACGCCGTCATCACGGTTCCGGCGTACTTCGACGACGCCGAGCGTCAGGCCACGAAGGAGGCCGGCGAGATCGCGGGCCTCAACGTCCTGCGCATCGTCAACGAGCCCACCGCTGCTGCTCTGGCCTACGGCCTCGACAAGGGCAAGGAAGACGAGCTCATCCTGGTCTTCGACCTCGGTGGCGGTACGTTCGACGTCTCCCTCCTCGAGGTCGGCAAGGACGAGGAGGACGGCTTCGCCACCATCCAGGTGCGCGCCACCTCCGGTGACAACAAGCTCGGCGGTGACGACTGGGACCAGCGCATCGTCGACCACCTCGTCAACAAGGTGAAGAGCGAGTCGGGCGTCGACCTGTCCAAGGACAAGATCGCCATGCAGCGTCTGCGTGACGCCGCGGAGCAGGCCAAGAAGGAACTCTCGAGCTCCAGCTCGACGAACATCTCCCTCCAGTACCTGTCCATGGGCGAGAACGGCCCGATCCACGCGGAGGAGACGCTCACCCGCGCGCAGTTCGAGAAGATGACCTCCGACCTGCTCGAGCGCACGAAGAAGCCGTTCGAGAACGTCCTCAAGGACGCAGGCGTCAAGGTCTCCGACATCGACCACGTCGTGCTCGTCGGTGGTTCCACCCGCATGCCGGCCGTCACGGAGCTCGTGACGAAGCTGTGCGACGGCAAGGAGCCGAACAAGGGCGTCAACCCGGACGAGGTCGTCGCCGTCGGCGCCGCCCTGCAGGCCGGTGTCCTCAAGGGTGAGCGCAAGGACGTCCTCCTCATCGACGTCACGCCGCTGAGCCTCGGCATCGAGACGAAGGGTGGCCTGTTCACCAAGCTCATCGAGCGCAACACGGCCATCCCGACGAAGCGCACCGAGGTGTTCTCCACGGCTGAGGACAACCAGCCGTCGGTCGACATCCAGGTGTTCCAGGGTGAGCGTGAGATCGCCAAGGCCAACAAGCCGCTCGGTAACTTCGAGCTCACCGGTATCGCCCCGGCTCCCCGTGGCGTGCCGCAGATCGAGGTCACCTTCGACATCGACGCGAACGGCATCGTCCACGTCTCCGCGAAGGACCGTGGCACGAACAAGGAGCAGTCGATGACGATCTCCGGTGGCTCCGCGCTGCCGAAGGAAGACATCGAGCGCATGGTCAAGGAGGCCGAGGAGCACGCCGCCGAGGACGCGAAGCGTCGCGAGGAGGCTGAGGCCCGCAACACGGCCGAGACCCTCGTCTACTCGACGGAGAAGTTCCTCGAGGAGAACGGCGAGAAGGTTCCGGCTGACGAGAAGTCCGCCACGGAGACCGCGCTCGGCGAGCTCAAGGACGCCCTGAAGCCGGAGTCCGGTGCCTCGGCCGAGGACATCAACGCCAAGGCCACGGCTCTGTCGGAGGCCAGCCAGAAGATGGGCGCTGCGATGTACGCCGCGAACGCCGAGGCCGGCGACGCCGGTGCTGAGGGTGCTGCCGGGGAGCAGCCCCAGTCCGGTGGCGACGACGACGTCGTGGACGCCGAGGTCGTCGACGACGAGGACGACACCAAGAAGTGATGCGGTGACGGGTGGAGGCCGGTGACGGTCTCCACCCGGGCCCTCACATCGTCGAGCTATGGCTCGGCACGAGACGGATCTGCACGGCCGGTGGGCTGCCCACGGGCAGCTCACCGGCCGCTGTGCCACCCGGATCACCCGCGTGGCAGGAAGGAGTCCGACATGACGGACGCACAGAACAACCCCGCACCGGGCGAGGGTGACAACTCGTTCGCCGGCGGTGTCGGCGACGACCTGCCCGGCGGCGAGAACACGAAGAACGTCAAGGCGTCCGAGCAGGACGCGGCCGGCGAGAACCTGCAGCAGCAGGCCGACGAGGCCGAATCGGCGTCGACGCCGGACGAGGTCGCCGGCGAGGCCAGCGAGAGCGTCGAGGAGAACGAGCACCCCGACACCAAGCTCGCGGCCGAGCGCCTGGCCGACCTGCAGCGTCTGCAGGCCGAGTACGTCAACTACCGCAACCGCGTCGAGCGTGACCGGGCCCGCGAGAAGGAGACGACGATCGGTTCGGTCGTCGAATCCCTCATCCCGGTGCTCGACGACATCGAGCTCGCCCGCCAGCACGGCGACCTCACCGACGGCCCGATGAGCAAGATCGCCTCCAAGCTGGAGACGACGCTCGACCGCTACGGTGTCGCCCGCTTCGGCGAGGCCGGTGAAGCGTTCGACCCGAACGTCCACGAGGCCCTCATGCACGTCGAGGCCGAGGCGCCCGAGGGCGTCGAGGGAACGTTCGTCGTCCAGGTGCTTCAGCCCGGCTACAAGGTGGGTGAGCGCGTCGTGCGCGCCGCCCGCGTCTCGGTGGCAGGCTGACGCCGAACCACGTCGGCGTGGGGCCGCACGAACCGTTCGGTCCCACGCCACCCCCAGGTGAGCGACTCGCTCACCTCGACCACATTCATCTTTCGCACGCGCACGCGATACGCGCCCCCAGCGTCCCGGACGCCGGACGACGCGCCATCACACAGATCAGGAGGTGCGCATGGCCAGTCAGGACTGGTTCGAGAAGGACTTCTACGCCACTCTCGGTGTCGCGCAGGACGCGAGCGAGGACGAGATCAAGAAGGCCTACCGCAAGCTCGCCCGCACGTGGCACCCGGACAAGAACCCCGGTGACGCTGCCGCGGAGCAGAAGTTCAAGGACATCGGCGAGGCTCACCAGGTGCTCGCCGACCCCGAGCAGCGTCAGCAGTACGACGCCGTTCGCCAGATGGCGCGCGGCGGTGCCCGCTTCGGCGGCGGCGGCGCCGGGGGAGCTGGCGGCTTCGAGGACGTTTTCTCCTCGATGTTCGGTGGCGGTGGTGGCGCCCGCACGTATTCGGCGGGTGGCGCCGGTCAGCAGGGCCTCAACCTCGAGGATCTGCTCGCGCAGTTCGGCGGAGCCGGTGGCGGCTTCTCCGGCGGAGGGTTCCCCGGGGGCGGTGGCTACCAGCGTCAGGCGCAGCCGCGCGGAGGCCAGGACGTCGAGGCGCGCGCCTCGATCACGTTCCGCCAGGCCGTCGAGGGCGACACGGTGCGCGTCACCGGTGCCGACGGAGCGAGCTTCAACGCGCGCATCCCGGCGGGCGTCAAGGACGGGCAGAAGATCCGTCTGCGCGGCAAGGGCCACGCCGGCAGCTTCGGTGGCCCCGACGGCGACATGATCCTGCACGTCAGTGTGGGCAGCGACCCGGTGTTCGGCCGTGACGGCAACAACCTCACCGTCGATCTTCCCGTGACGTTCGCCGAGGCGACGCTCGGAGCCACCGTTGCGGTGCCGACGTTCGACGGCAAGACCGTCAAGGTGAAGGTCGCGCCGGGCACGCCGTCCGGCCGCAGCCTGCGCGTCAAGGGCCGCGGTATCGCGACGAAGAGTGCCACCGGCGATCTCATCGCCAAGGTGCACGTCGTCGTGCCTACCGACCTGACCGACGAGCAGCGCCAGGCCGTGGAAACACTCGCCGCCGGTGAGGCCGACCCGCGTGCCGACCTCATCGCGAAGGCTCACCGGGACGCGTCGTGACGCCGCGCGAGAGCGGTGGTTTCCGCTCCGGGCAGGCCGACTTCGTGCGTGCCGACCCGTCCAAGCCGGTCTATGTCATCTCGGTGGCGGCCGAACTGGCGGGCATGCACGCGCAGACGTTGCGCCAGTACGACCGGTTGGGGCTCGTCACGCCGGAGCGTTCCGGCGGTGGCGGGCGCCGCTACTCGATGCGCGACATCGAGCAGCTGCGTCAGGTGCAGGAGCTGTCGAGCGAGGGCGTTTCCCTCGCGGGCATCCAGCGCATCATGGAGCTGGAGAACCGGGTCGATGCTCTCACCCAGCGCGTGGGGGAGCTGACCGAGGAGAACCGCCAGTACCGCGAGGCGCTCGATTCGCGCGGTGGGGGCCGTGTGTTCGCTGCGGGGCGTGACGGCATCGTTGCGCTCAAGCCCGGCGAACGCCCCCGCGGCCGCGCGCCGGGCAGTTCGCTCATCCTCTATCGTCCGCGCGGCTGACCTCCGCGCACACGAAGGGCCGCCGATCACCGTGAGGGTGATCGGCGGCCCTTCGTCGATCTGCGGGTCTGGAGGTGCGAACCCTTCAATGAGCTACTGCTCAGCGGGTGGGTTAGGTGTACTGATCGGGGACGTTGATCAATCGTGAGAAGGGCGGCTGGTTCCCGCAGGCTGTATGGGGACGGTGCTGGTTGTAGTAATGGAGCCATCCGGCGAGTTCGCCTCGGCGCTAAGCCTCCGAGGTATAACCCCGGGCGTGGGCCCAGCCGTCGGCCATGGTGCGATGGAAGCGTCCGATCTTGCCGTTGGTCTGCGGCCGATACGGCCTGGTGCGTTTGTGCTTGATCCTCAGCTCAGCGCAGGTGTCGCGCCACAGATGTGAGCGGTAGGCGCCACCGTTGTCGGACAGGACTCGCTCGACCCTCACACCACGGGCCCTGAACCACTCGACCGCCCGGATCAGGACCGCCGTCGCGGTGAGGGCGGTTTCGTCGTCGTGGATCTCGGCGTAGGCGACGCGGGAGTGGTCGTCGATGACGGTGTGGACGTAGGCCTTGCCCATCAACGGATCGCTGTACTTGTTTCGGGGCTTGTCGGGAGTGGCGGCTCTGTTCTTCTCACCTTGCCTGCGCCCTACGTAGCGCCAGCCCCCGCCATCGGGAATGTTCCCGAGCTTCTTCACGTCGACATGCAGCAGGGAGCCGGGATGGTCATGCTCGTAACGGCGGACTGGCTCTCCGGTGGCGCGGTCGACGTGTGAAAGCCGGTTTAGGTGCGCGTGGACCAGGATGCGGTGGACAGTGGACGGGGCGATCCCGAGTCGGCACGCCAACTGCACCGGCCCCTCCCTCAGGCGCAGCCGCAGATTGATGCAGCGCCGAGTGGTCTTCTGACTCGTCTTGTTCGGGGAGCGACGCGGCCGGGAAGACCGGTCTTGCATGGATTCGCTGTCTCGGTAGCGGTCGGCCCAACGCTTGACGGTGGGCCAGGAGACTTGGAATCGGGCGGCGACCTCGCTGATCGGCCAACCGTCGTCAACAACCATGCGAGCGACGATCAGGCGATGCCGTGGGGTGGGCGCCGCGTTGGCGTGGGACATGACTGAGCCTTCCTGGGGGCATGTGCCGCCCAGGAAGGCCAGATGCCGCCGCGGGCGGCGAGATTGTTTGGGTGAAGGGCAACGGGTGCGTGGGACCTCGTGGGCCTTGTCATCAGCCGCCGCCGAGGGCGGCTTCCCGGCTCAGGCTCCCGGGTAGGAATCGATGTTCCACCAGTGGCCATCGAAGTCGGCGACGCATGCGTTGCGGCCGCCGTGAAGTGCATAGTTTGGCTCGGTGACGGTCGATGCTCCGTGTTCCAAGGCCGTGGCGAAGAGGCTGTCGACGTCCTCGTCGCTGGCGACCACCAAGTTGCAGATCCCTGGCCCGTAATGCGGGTCACCGTCCTGAGTAGAGCCGAGCATGATGCCCCCATTGTCGCGCCAGGCAAGTTGCGCATGGGTCACCACGGTCGAGTCATCCGGGTCCCGCACGACCATCGCCGTGGTGAAGCCGATGGCTTGAAGGAAGTTGATGCCTCGATCGGCATCTGTGTAGCGCAGGCAGTGAAACAGCTGTGGTCTCGTCATGGCTACAGCCTTGTCCTTGGAGCGCTTGAGCGTCTTGAAGCAATGGGAAATCAGCCCTCGACTGGCGCAGCGTCCATCCCGTCATCGACCTCCATTCTCGGGACAGGTGCGCCTGGTCGCTGTAACCAGCCGCTGCCGCAATGTCCGAAGGAAGGGCGCCGCTCTGGACAAGTTTCTTGGCGTGCTCGAAGCGAGCGATCCGCGCCACCTGCTTGGGCGAGAGACCGGTCTCGAGGTTGAACAGGCTGGAAAGTCGCCGTCTGGACAGACCAACGTCTCGAGCTAGGTCGGCGATGGGGATTGTGCCCCGGGCCTGATGGATCCGCGCCAGCGCTTCGACCATGTCTGCTCGCGGTGTGTGGGGATGCTGCTCGAGCCGTTTGGTGAGGAATGCCGCCAAGAGTTGGAACCGTCCTAGCCAAGTTGACTGCCGCAGCTGGTCGAGCAGGTGTGGGGGCCACTGGAGATCTGTCACATCAACCATCAACCCCGCCAAGGCCCCGGCTGGTAGTCCAAGAAGCCGGCGGGCCGAAAGGGGGTGAATCGACAGTTCGAGTCCCTGCTGGCGTCCCCTCGACTGGATCAAGGCCGGCGCGGTGTGAAGACCGGAAGCCAGTACGTCCAGTAACTGCCGTTCACCGCCATCAAGCCAGCCACAGTCGATGGGTTCTGCGAGCGACAGCACCACCGTGACGCCCATCGAGGGAACCCCGTGATGGACGGCTTCGGTACTGGCGAAGTCGTACCCCACCCAGGAAAGGAGATGGGGCTGCAACCTCTGCGGGATGGATGGCTGCCAGACGGGCATGCCACCAACCCTAGAGAAGCCCGGCTCAGAGAACCGACAGTGATCTGGCGCCCATGGTGGTGTCCGCTACACCCTCGTCAGCCACCCACTGCCATGCCCGTTGCGGCTCAATCAACGTCTCCGGTCAGTACACCTAGGGCTTGGTAGATCTGTCCATGTTGAGACTGGAGCCGAGCGGTAAAGCAGCCTCCAGGGCCTTGTGAAGCTCTGCGCCGCTTCCCCCAGGCGACAGATCTGGCCCGCGCTGGGCGTTTCTTGCAGGCGCTGCGTCGACGGGGAGGCTCGTCAGGCGACGTGTGCCGCGCGCTCGTGAACTTCCATCGCGTCACCGGAGCGGGCGCGGGCGAGGCGCTTCATGCCGTCGGCGGGGCGGATGGGGTCCGGCCACTTCGGTGGCAGCGTGTCGCCCTCGCGCACACCGTTCATCCGTCGTCGCATGAGCGGCACCACCTCGGAAGCGAGCCACCGCCCCTCGGTGCGCAGCGTCTCGCGCCAGTCCGGGCTCTCGAAGGGCCCCAGCTCGGGCAGCTTCAGCGTGTGCGGCACACCCAGCTCGCCGAGCACGTACGCCGCGAGATGCTTGTGGCCCACCTTGCTCATGTGGATGCGATCGAACGCCCACATCCGCCGGTCCTCGAACTCGCGGTACTGCGTGTGATCGATGAGCAGGCACCCGTAGCGTGCAGCGAGCGTCCGCACGGCGTCGTTGTAGTAGACGATCCGACGGCGTAGCGGCTCCAGGGCCGTCGAGATCTTCACGTCGAACGTCGTGAACAGCATGACGTCGGCGCCCGAGGAAACGAGTCGATCCAGAGCGCTCTCGTAGCGATCCATGATGCTGCGCATGTCGGCCCGCACCGCGAGGATGTCGTTGCCGCCTGCATAGAAGGAGATGAGCGTCGGGTTCAACGCGAGTGCGGCGTCGAACTGTTCGTCGACGATCTCGTCGAGGCGTTTGCTGCGAATGGCGAAGTTCGCGTACTCCCAGGAGGAGTCGGCCTTTCCCAGCTGGCGCGCCATCCGGTCGGCCCAACCACGCACCCCGTTCGGGTACATGAGGTTGGCGTCACCGACGCCCTCGGTGAACGAGTCACCCACCGCAACAAAACGTCCGTTCATCGCCGCGACGGTAGGCGTGACGGGCGACGCTGCCATGGCGACGCGGGGGACGGCCCGAGACGGGATCGTGAAGCGCGCGTGAATGACCCGGCGGCGTCACGGTGGTGACGCCGCTCGACGTGTCACGGGTGGGCGCCCGTCGTCGTCAGATCTGCGGGTTGTTCCTCGCGATGACCTCGACGGCGCTCTTGCTCTCGACGAGACCGAGCCCGGTGGCCTTGCGGTACACCGCGATCGCCTCGACCTCGCGGCCGTTGTTCACGAGGTAGCTGACACGCTGGGAGATGTCCTGGCCGCTGCGCAGATCGGTCACCTCCTGCTCGAGCTGGCGCACGCGCTTCTGCAGCGCGAAGTTGCTCAGCGCGACGAGCACGAGAAGGATCAGCGCGATGACGAACGCCCAAGTCATTCGGGGGACTCCTTGAGTGGGGGAACGCCGCCCAATCTACCGGCGGCGCGTCCTGTGGCAATCGGCGAGCTCGCTTGGCACAGTGGTGGCATGACCGAGTACCTCATGATCTTCCCCGAACGCGAGATCGCCGACGAGATCGCTGAAGACCTGCTTGAGGAGGACGACTTCACCGAGGTGCGCGTCGTCCGCGAGGCGCTCGCCGGTGAAGAGGACGACGAAGACCACGACTGGGGCGTCTACGTGCGTCAGGCGACGATCGACGACGCCGCCTCCGCCGTCGCGCAGGCGCTCGCCGAGCGCTTCGAGAAACTGGCCGAGGAGAACGGCGGCTGGCTCGACGACAACCCCGCGCAGCAGCCCACCCGCTGACCGACGCGCGCTGACCGACGCGACGAAGCGCCGCACCCCCTTTCGGGCGTGCGGCGCTTCGCGTTGTGCGTTTCAGGCGTCAGCTTGCGGCCAGCTCGGAGAGCTTCTGCAGGCTCTCCTCGAGCGCGTGCTCCTGGACGAGCGGGAAGTGCACCTTCTTGAGCAGTTCCTTGTCGGTGACCTTGCTCCAGTCGTACGTGAGGGTCACCTCGGTCTCGTTCGGGCCCTTCGCGTCGAGCTCGTACATCCACTCCCAGCCCTTCGGCTCGGTGCCGGCCGGCGCCGTCTGCCAGGCGACGAGCTTGTCGTCGACGTAACCGGTGACGTGGTTGTCGGTCTGGTACTCGCCGCCCATGTGCTCGCCCTCCATGTTCATGGTGAACACCTGGCCGACCTTCTGGATGCGGTCGCCGTGGTCGACGCTGCGGATGAAGCCCGAGCCGTCGAGCTTGACGTGCTCGGCCGGGTTGGTGAGCACGTTGAACACGCTCTGGGCCGGAGCCTCGATCGTGCGGGTGACGGTGATCTTCTGGTTGTCAGTCATGCCTTCACCTTTTCTCACTCGGCAGCGCTCCGCAAGGGGGGGCCGCAGGGGAGCGTGCCTTCGACCGCTCCGGTAGCGTGAACGTGAAACCGGGTGGCGCGCACCGCGCCACGGACGAAGGAGTCACAGATGAGCGACCAGCGAGGCGTCGAGCGCCCCTTCGACGGGCGCCGCGACGAGGCGGACGGCATGGTGCTGCACGAGGAGCGCCTGACGCCCGGCGTCGAACGCTACGAGGTGGGGCGGGTCGAGGTGCGCAAGCGCATCATCGTCGAGGAACTGACGGTGACGCTGCCCGTGCGCCGTGAGGTGGCTGACCTCGTGCGGGTCTACGACGACGGCAGCGAGGAGGTGCTCGATCTGCCTCCGTCCTACTGGGAGCCGCGCATCGAGGACCGCACCGGCGGCATGCCGTACGGCTCGAAGGAGACCCCCGCCGGCGCCTACGGCGAGGCCGAAGGCCGGGACGACGATGCCATTGACGGCGTGCGCTCCGACTCACGCGACGAGGTCTACGACGGCCAGCGCGACGAACGCGAGCGCTCCGGAGCCCGCCGTTCGGCAGAGGCCGACGGTTACGACGTCGTGCTGCACGAGGAGCGCCCGGTCATCAGCACCGAGGTGTACGCCGTCGAGCGGCTGCGTCTGAGCGTCGACCGCGAGACGCAGAACATGACCTACACCGACACGGTGCGCCGAGAAGTCGTCGACTTCGACCTCGACGGCGACACCTACCCCGACGTCACCCGCTGACACGGAGGACGGGAGGCGGTGGTCCACGATTGCGCCTCGTCGTCCGTCGCCCCGCACGGCGGGAACGTGGTCGCACGTGAGCGGCGCGCCCTCGACGGGAAGCGCCGCACCCAGCACGAACAGGGCATCGTGCCCCGGGGTACCGCTGGAATAGTTCAGCAGCAGAGGCGTTGAGCCTGAGCACGATTCAACCTGATCCGGAGGTCACACCATGTCCGAGTCCAAAAAGCCCCAGGCCGACGAGGCCGAGCACGGCGCGTACTTCCCCTCGGTGTACTCCCTGGGCCAGTACGTCCCGGCGAAGAGCGACTTCGACGGCGGTGAGAAGCACACCGTGACCGAGGGGCCGAAGAAGATCCTCGCCGTCATGGTCGATGAACGTTACCTGCCCGTCGAGGGCGAGGCGCTGTTCAGCACCGGCAACCACCCGATCGAGACGCTCGTACCCCTCATGCACCTGAGCGAGGCGGGGTACGAGATCGAGATCGCGACGCCGTCCGGGCTCATGGGCAAGTTCGAGTACTGGGCGTTCCCCAAGGAGGACGACGCCGTCAAGGACGCGTTCGAGACCCTGTTGCCCAAGATCCGCAACCCGAAGAACCTCGCGGACGTCGTGAAGAACGAGCTGGGCGCCGACAGCGAGTACGCCGCCATCTTCATTCCGGGCGGTCACGGTGCGATGATCTCGCTTCAGGATGACGAGAACGTCGGCGCGGCGCTGCGCTGGGCACTGGACGTCGACCGCTACGTCATCACCCTCTGCCACGGTCCGGCTGCGCTGCTCGCGGCCAGCGAGAACGGCTCCTCACCGTTCGACGGCTACTCGATCGCGGTGTTCCCCGACTCTCTCGACGAGGGCGCCAACGTCGAGATCGGCTACCTGCCGGGCAAGCTCACCTGGGCGCTCGGTGAGGCGTTGCGCGCTCAGGGCATCACGCTCGTCAACGACGACATGACCGGTGCCGTTCACGCAGACCGCAAGCTGCTCACGGGCGACAGCCCACTGGCCGCGAATGCGCTGGGCCGTCTCGCCGTCGAGCACCTCACCGGCACGGTCTCCTGACGCGATCGTCTGCGCCCGGCTTGGGTGGTGGAATCCTCGCTTCGCTCCGGTCCCACCACCCAAGCCGTTCTTGTCAGCCCGCGATCGCATGACGCGGTTGCCTGCGCCCGGAGCCAGCGCGGACATCCTCGCTCCGCTGCGGTGCCCACGCAGGCTCCGTTCTTGTCAGCCCGCGATCACATGACGCGGTTGCCTGCGCCCGGAGCCAGCGCGGACATCCTCGCTCCGCTGCGGTGCCCACGCCGGCTCCGTTCTTGTCAGCCCGCGATGTCGTATTCCTTGAGGCGCTTCTTGTCGGTCTTGCGCCCCGAGGCCTGCAGGGCCAAAAGCTCCGCATAGATGCCGCCGGAGACGGCGAGTTCCTCAGGGGGCCCGATCTCGTCGATGCGCCCGTCACGCAGCGTGACGATGCGGTCGACCGTGCTGATCGTCGAGAGGCGGTGCGCGATGATGAGCGACGTGCGCCCCTCCATCAGCTCGTCGAGGCCGGCCTGCACGAGGCGCTCCGACTTCGTGTCGAGCGCGCTCGTCGCCTCGTCGAGAATGAGGATCGGGGCGTCCTTGAGCATCGCTCGCGCCACGGCGATGCGCTGCTTCTGCCCACCCGAGAGCTTGAGGCCGCGTTCGCCGATCGTCGTGTCGTAGCCGTCGTCGAAACGGCGGATGAAGATGTCGGCGTTTGCGCGCTTCGCGGCGTCGACGATCTCTTCCTCGCTCGCGTCGGGCCGCCCGTACGCGATGTTCTCCCGGATGGTTCCGCTGAACAGCGAGCTGTCCTGGAAGACCACGCCGAAGTCCGAGCGCAGCTGCGCGAGCGGCGTCTCGTCGACGTCGCGACCGAAGACGCTGAGGCGGCCCTCGCGCAGGCGGTAGAGGCCGAGCAGCAGGCTGATGAGCGTCGTCTTGCCGCCGCCCGACTCGCCGACGAACGCGATGCGCTCACCGTGTCGGATGGAGAGGTCGATGTGCTCGAGCACCGCGCGATCGTCGTCGTAGCCGAAGGTCGCGTCGTCGAACTCGATCACGGTGTCGTCGCGGCCGTCGACGCTCCCACGAGCCGTCGCGCTGCTCGCCCGCGACGCCGGCGCATCGTCGGCAGCGAGGGCGGCGATGTCACGCTCGGGCATTTCGTCGAGCACCTTGAAGTAGTCGCGGCTGCCCGCGA
This sequence comes from Dermacoccus sp. Tok2021, assembly GCF_019895135.1. Classification (NCBI taxonomy): domain Bacteria; kingdom Bacillati; phylum Actinomycetota; class Actinomycetes; order Micrococcales; family Dermacoccaceae; genus Dermacoccus; species Dermacoccus sp. Tok2021. The sequence continues at coordinate 91,314 of NZ_JAGTHU010000010.1, read as the reverse complement.
CGGCGCGCTGGCCCGAGTCGACGAGGTAACTCATCATCATGACGGGCTGGCGGGCCATGTTGACGAGCTGGATGAGCAGCACCATGTCGCCGATGGTGAAGACGCCGCGCACGGTCTGTACGAACACGATGGCGTACACGCCGAAGAAGATGACGTTGAGCGAGCCGCGGCGGGCGGCGTCCATGAGGTGCCAGTAGCGCGACTGCACGCGCGTGGTCGCGACGGTGCTGGCGTACCGGTCGTCGAACGACGTGAGCTCGCGCTTTTCCTGGCCGAAGCTCTTGACGACGCGGATCTGCCCGACGACCTCCGCGAAGCGGCCGCCGGCGATGTCGAACTGCTCGTTCTTCTGTTGCTCGAGCACCTGCCACTTCTTGCTCGTGAGCGTCGTCAGGTACATGTAGACCGGGAAGACGATGAGCAGCAAGAGCGCGAGTGGCCACGAGTAGACCGCCGAGATGATGAGTACCGCGAACGTCGTGAGCAACATCGGCAGGAAGTTGTTCGCGAACATGTTGAGGAACTGCGTCGTCTCGGAGATGTTGCGCGACAACCGGTTGATGATCGTGCCGGTCAGTTCACGGTCGAAGTAGCTCTGCGGCAGCGTGAGCAGCTTCTCGAAGTAACGCGTCGACAGGATGCGGCGCATGCGTACCGCGGCGACGTCACCGATGTACCCGCCGATGTTGCTGATGAACGTGTTCGCGAGGTCAGCGACGAGTAGCGCGACGGCGAACCACACGATCGTCTTCACATGCCCGTCGGTGTGCCCACCCGCCTTGACGACATCGACGACCTCGTCGGTGGCACCCGAGATGATGAACGGCATGAGCAACGCCGTTGCGGTGATGAGCACCGAGGTGAAGAGGATGGCGACGTAGGAGGGCCACAACACGCGTGTGGAGGAGAGGATCTTGCCGAGACTGCGCACAGTTCAGAGTCTCACCGGGGTGTGACAACCCGAAATCGCGTCAATCGTCCGGCGCGAGCCGCGAGGATGGTTGCGGGGGCTCGCGGGCTCCGATCAGGCGTCGCCTCCCTGGCTCGTCGAGGTCCGCATCTCGCAGCAGCGAACCGGCAGCGACGTCGGTGACCGTGTCGTTGGTGGAGAAACGCCGCACTGGCGGCAGCCTTGAGTGGAATAGGCTCAACTTTCCTGTCGTTGACGATGACAAGCAGTGTTGCACCCAGTAGAACTGTTCCCAGTGACACGGTGAAAGCAGCACGCATCGCACACGTTTCAAGGGCAAGGAGTCAGCCAATGGATCTTCAACTAACCACGAAGGCGCAGGAGGCCCTCTCCGGCGCCGTCACCGCAGCGCAGACGGCGGGCAACCCGTCGATCGAGCCTGCCCACATGCTCAAGGCGCTCGTCGAGCAGACCGACACGACGACGCGTCCCCTGCTCGAGGCCTCGGCATCGAGCCCGGCCGCCGTCACGGCGGAGGCCGACCGCGTGCTCGCCACGTACCCCAGCTCGAGCGGCGCCAGCGTCGGACAGCCGGGCATGAGCCGCGAACTGCTCAACATCCTCGAGCAGGCGCGCACGATCATGTCGTCGATGGGTGACTCGTTCACCTCCACCGACCACATCCTTCTCGCGCTCGCGCGCACCGGCCGTTTCTCGTCGCTCGACGCCGAGGGCATCGAGGCTGCGATCCCGGGCACACGTGGCGGGCGCAAGGTGACGAACGCCGACCCGGAGGGCACCTTCGAGGCGCTCGAGAAGTTCGGTACCGACCTCACCGCCGTCGCCCGCGAGGGCAAGCTCGACCCGGTTATCGGCCGCGACAGCGAGATCCGTCGCGTCGTGCAGGTGCTCAGCCGCCGAACGAAGAACAACCCGGTGCTCATCGGTGAGCCCGGCGTCGGCAAGACGGCCGTCGTCGAGGGCCTCGCGCAGCGCATCGTCGCCGGTGACGTGCCGGAGAGCTTGCGCGACAAGCGCCTCATTTCGCTCGACCTCGGCGCCATGGTCGCCGGAGCCAAGTACCGCGGCGAGTTCGAGGAGCGCCTCAAGGCCGTTCTCGAGGAGATCAAGAGCTCCGACGGCGAGATCGTCACCTTCATCGACGAGATCCACACGGTCGTCGGCGCGGGCGCCGGCGGCGACTCGTCGATGGACGCGGGCAACATGCTCAAGCCGATGCTCGCGCGCGGCGAACTGCGCCTCGTCGGCGCGACGACGCTCGACGAGTACCGCGAGAACATCGAGAAGGACCCGGCGCTCGAGCGTCGCTTCCAGCAGGTGTTCGTCGGTGAGCCGAGCGTCGAGGACACGATCGCCATCCTGCGCGGGCTCAAGGAGCGCTACGAGGCGCACCACAAGGTGGCCATCGCGGACCAGGCGCTCGTCGCCGCGGCGTCGCTGAGTGACCGCTACATCACGAGCCGTCAGCTGCCCGACAAGGCCATCGACCTCATCGACGAGGCCGCATCGCGCATGCGCATGGAGATCGACTCCTCGCCGGTCGAGATCGACCAGCTGCGCCGTAGCGTCGACCGTCTCAAGATGGAGGAGCTGCACCTCGAGAACGAGACCGACCCGGCGTCCGTCGACCGGCTCAAGAAGCTGCGGGCCGACCTCGCCGACACCGAGGAGCAACTCGCCGCGCTGACGGCGCGCTGGGAGGCGGAGAAGGCCGGCCTCAACAAGGTGGGTGACCTCAAGGCTCAGATCGACGACCTGCGCACGCAGGCCGAGCGGCTGCAGCGCGAGGGCGACTACGCGTCGGCGTCGAAGCTGCTCTACGGCGACATCCCGACGCTCGAGAAGCAGCTCGAGGAGGCCCAGGCGGCCGAGGCCACCAGCTCGACGGCCGGTGGTGAGGCGCCGATGGTCTCCGAGGAGGTCGGAGCCGACGACATCGCCGAGGTCATCGCAGCATGGACCGGCATCCCCGCAGGCCGCCTGCTCGAGGGCGAGACCGAGAAGCTCCTGCGCATGGAGGACTTCCTCGGTGAGCGTCTCATCGGCCAGCGTGATGCCGTGGAGGCTGTGTCCGACGCCGTGCGCCGTTCGCGCTCCGGCATCGCCGACCCCGATCGTCCGACCGGTTCGTTCCTCTTCCTCGGCCCGACGGGTGTGGGTAAGACGGAACTCGCGAAGTCGCTCGCCGACTTCCTCTTCGACGACGAGCGCGCCATGGTGCGCATCGACATGTCGGAGTACTCGGAGCGTCACGCGGTGGCTCGCCTCATCGGCTCGCCGCCCGGATACGTCGGGTACGAAGAGGGCGGTCAGCTCACCGAGGCCGTGCGTCGTCGCCCGTACTCGGTCGTGCTGCTCGACGAGGTGGAGAAGGCTCACCCCGAGACCTTCGACATCCTGCTGCAGGTGCTCGACGACGGACGCCTCACGGACGGTCAGGGCCGCACGGTCGACTTCCGCAACGTCATCCTCGTCATGACCTCGAACCTGGGCAGCCAGTACCTCGTCGACCCGACGATGAGCCCGGACGCGAAGCGTGACGCCGTCATGGGTGCGGTGCGCGGGCAGTTCAAGCCCGAGTTCCTCAACCGTCTCGACGAGGTCGTCATCTTCGATCCGCTGACGCAGGACGAGCTCTCGCACATCGTCGAACTGCAGGTGGCGTCGCTCAGCCGCCGCCTCGCCGACCGCCGCATCACGCTCGACGTGACGCCGGCCGCGCGCGAGTGGCTGGCCGCGACGGGTTACGACCCGGCCTACGGCGCACGTCCGCTGCGCCGACTCGTGCAGAAGGAGATCGGCGACCGCCTTGCGCGCGCGCTGCTCGGCGGCGAGGTGCTCGACGGGCAGAACGTCGTCATAGACGTCGAGCGCGGCGAGGCGCTGAAGATGCCCGAGGGTGTCGAGGCGCCGGCGGGTATGGAGGCTCCGGTCACGGGCCTCAAGGTCGTGCCCGGTGCCGTGAGCTGACACGTTCCCTCACGAGAGGCGGCGGTTCCCCTGGGAGCCGCCGCCTCTCTTCGTGTCGGCCACGGTTTCTCGTTCAGGGGAGCACCCTTGGGAGGGGACCAATCCCACCCGATTGGCGGTAAGTTCGAATCATGGGAAACAACGACTCGGCAGTGCCCGCGGGCGGCTCCCGCTACCTCGTCGCCTGGGGTGGCGACAAGCGCTCCCAGGACGCCCTCAAGCTGGGCTCCGTGCTGGCGCGCACCTTCGACGCCACACTCGACATCGTCTACGTCGTGCACCACCCCACGCACACGGCGACGCTGGCCATCGGCGACACGAGCTTCGAGAAGGGGGTGGAGAAGGAGGCCCGCGGCTGGCTGAAGAAGGCCGCGAAGTCGGTCGACAAGGACGTCAACGTCGAGACGCACGTCGCGCACGACACGTCGATCACGCAGGGCATCCTGCGCACCGCCGAGCAGCTCGGCTCGGCCATGATCGTCATCGGTGCCGGTTCCGGCCCCGGTCAGGCCGTGGCGACGAACCCCATCGTCGGGGGTCTGCTCCACGCGAGCCCCGTTCCGGTGGCGATGGCGCCGCGTAACTACCGCAAGTCGAAGTTCGACACCCTCGCGTCGCTGTCGGCGGCCATCGGCCCGCGCCCGGGCGCGCAGGAGATCGTGCTCGAGGCAGCCGAGGGTGTTGCCCGCGTCGGCCTGCCGCTCGACCTCGTCTCGCTCGTCTCGCTCAAGGACGACAAGCAGCTGCACGTCGACGGTTTCGACGAGGCCGAGCGCGTGCTCGCTAATGCGGCGAAGCGCATCGGTGCGCGCGCCGACGTCACGACGCGCGTCGGCAAGGGCCGCTCGCTCAAGCACGCCGTCAAGAAGATGGACTGGGACGAGCGCACCGCCCTCATGGTCGGCTCCTCGCGCCTGGCGCGCGGGCGCACGACGTTCCTCGGCACGTCGGCCACGCGCATGCTCGCCGCTCTGCCGGTGCCGATGATCATCGTTCCCCGCAGCGACGCCCGCTGAGGCTGACGCCTGGTTGACCGCGAAAAGTGGAGGTTGTGCACGATATTTCGTGCACAACCGTCACTTTCTGCATCACTGGGGTTCGGGGCCACCGCTCACTCGGCGGGCGCGCCACAGCAGGAGGGCCGCGCCGACGGCCGTGGCCGAGCAGATCGCCCAGACGGCGAGGTAGCCGCCCAGCGGCGCGTGGTCGCCCACGTCCTCCGTCTGCCCGGCCGAGGCCAGGCACAGGGCGAAGATGCTGGACGCGATCGCGCCGCCCACCGTCTTCGCCATGTTCGTCAGCCCCGTCATCTGGCCCGTGTGCGACGCCGGTGCCGCACCGGCGGCGGCCACCGGGAGCGCCGCCACGAGGGCGCCGCTTCCGATTCCGGCGATCATCATGTTGACGAGCAGGCCGACGACCGAACCGTGACTGACGACGTTGAGCCCGTACCCGAGCGCCACGAGGCACGCGGCCACCGCCAACGCGCCGAACTCGCCGAGCCGCTTCGCGAGCGCGGGCGCCGTCACGGCACCGAGCCCCATGGACAGCACGTAGCCGCCGATGAGCATCGAGACCCCACCCGCGCTGGCGCCGAGGCCGTAGCCCGTGACGTCCGGGTCGGTGCGGGCGAACGTCGACAGCGGGATTTGGGCGCCGAGCACGCTGAAGCCGAACAGGCCGGTGGCCAGCTGCACCGACAACTGACGGCGCTCACGCAGGAGGCGTACGTCGATGACCGGGTCGGGGTGGCGCATCTCGTGGCGCACGAACGGCACGACAAGGCCGGCTCCGACGACGAGGGCCAACCACGGCCACGGGCTTCCCGGCCCGACGAAGCGCACGAGCATCAGCCCGGCCATGACGGCGAGCAACAACCCGCACAGCAGCGCGGCACCCGGCAGGTCGAGGCGGTGCGAGCCCGTCGGGGGCGTCTCGGGCACCCCGAACCAGATGACGACGAAGCACGCCGTGATCGCGACTGCCGGGATGGCGAGCAGACCCGTCATGCCGATCACCGGTTGGAGGGCGCCTGACGTCAGCGCTCCTGCGATGACGCCGACCTCGAGCGCGAGGACGAGCACGGCAGCAGCCGTCCGGGTGCGCGAGCTATCGCCCTTCGTGCGCCGGTGAACGAGCGCGATCTCGAGCGGCAGCCACACGACGTACGGCCCCATGAGCGCCCAGGCGATGAGGAAGAGCCAGAAGTTCGGCGCGAAGGCGACGCCCCATGCGGCGCACGCCGTGATCGCACTGGAGAGCAGGAGCACGCGTTTGTGCCCGACGATGTCGCCGAGGCGCGCCAACACCGGCACCGTGACCGCGGAGACGAGCAACTGCGCCGCCTCGAACCAGTTCACATCGGCGTCGTGGATGCCCAGATGCCGCGCGATATCGGTGTAGAGCGGCGTGAAGTAGCCCTGGATGACGCCGGACGTCAGTTCCACCACGACGAGGAAGCCGACGACGGCGGCGATCTTCGGAACGACGTCGCCGCCCGATCGCGTGCTCAGCTCCACGGGAATCAGGCCTCCTCGACGAGACGCTCGTACCAGCGCACGCCCTCGAGCCACGAGGCCCGCGTGATGCGCTCGTCGACGTTGTGCAGACTCTCGCGCTGCGCTTTCGACATATGGAACGGGGTGAAGCGATAGACGTGCGGCCACACGGCGTGGAAGTGACGGGCGTCCGTGGCCTGGTTCATGACGTAGGGAGCGACGTGGGCGTCGGCCAGCACCTCGCGTGTCACGCGGCGCAGCGTCTCGAACGCGGGGTGATCGACGGGCGCCACCTGCGTCGGCCCGCTGCCGCCGATGAGCTCGACCTGTGCGTGGGGCCTGACGGCCCGCTCGACGGCGCCCACCGCTTCGTCGAGGCTCTCGCCGACGCTGATGCGCATGTTGACGCCGGCTGTCGCGGTGGTCGCGATGACGTTCTGGGCCTTGGAGCCTTCGAGCATCGTGACGGCACGCGTCGTGCGGACGATGGCGGCGGTTTCGGGGCCGAGGCGCGTGAGAACCCGGGCGAAGAGGCCGCTCGCCGACCCGATCCGGCCCAGGACGAGGGAGAGCGGGCGGGCCGCCACCTCGGCGACCGCATCGAACATCGCGACGGCGGTCGGCGTCAGCCGCGCGGGGGCGGGGTTGGCGTCGAGTGCCGAGATGGCGCGGGCCAGTTTCGCCGTGGCGCCGCCCGTCTTCGGGGTCGAGGCGTGCCCGCCGTCGCCGTGTGCGACGAGCCGGAGATCGGCCGTGCCCTTCTCGGCGACGCCGATCATCGCGACGGGCTTCGTCACGCCGGGGAAGACCTCGGAGGCCACGGCGCCGCCCTCGTCGAGCACGAGGAACGGCGTGACGCCGCGCGCCCGCAATGCCTCGACGGCGGCCGCGGCGTGATGACCCATGACTTCCTCGTCGGCGCCGAAGGAGAGCCAGACGTCGCGACGGGGCGTGACCCCGCGGCCGAGCAACCGCTCGATCGCCACGCAGATGGCGACGAGGGAACCCTTGTCGTCGAGTGTTCCCCGGCCCCAGAGGAACTCCCCGTCGTCATGGGCGTCGAAGGGCGGGTGGGTCCACGTGTCGCTCGGTTCGATCGGGACGACGTCCTGGTGAGCCATGAGGACGAGCGGATCGGCGTCGGTGGTTCCGCCGACGCGCAGAAGCAGAGCGTCGCCCGGCACCTCGACCGACTCCGCCGCGGCGAACAGCAAGGGGAATGACGAGCGCAGCGTCTCGTGAAACGCGCTGAACACCGCGGCGTCGTAGGCGCTTCCGGCGACGGTCGGGTGGCGCAACGCGGCACGGAAAGCGGCCACCGCGTCGTCGTCCGTCATCGCCTGGGCAGGGTCGTGGTTCGACATAGGCTCACGCTACGACCGAGGCCCGGCGCCCCGTGCCGAAACCGCCCCACCCCATGACGATGTTGAGCGGTGAGCGCGGCATCGGTGTCGCGCTCACCGCTCAACATCGTGAGGGGGTCGTGGCTCAGTGCTCGTCGGTGGCCTTCGAGTCCGTGAGGGAGCGGGCGCCCAGGGCCACGAAGCCGGCGACGACGACGGCCATGATGGCGAAGCTGACCTGCTCGTCGTGGATGAAGTTGTCGACGAGCGCCTGCGGCCACTGGCCACCGGGAAGGTTGATGCCGACGATGATGGCCATGACGGTGCCGATGATGGCGACGCCGACCGAGTTACCGAGCTCCTGCACGGTGTCGTTGAGCGCGGCACCGAAGGACGTCTGGTCGTCGGGCAGGTCGCCCATGAGGGCGAGGGCGGCGCTGCTCATGGTGCAGCGGACGCCGACGACGAGGATCATCGTGGCTGCCGCGATGGCGATGAAGTTCTGCGCGACGGCGAACGTCATGACGACGAGGCCGAGCACGGCCATCGAGCCGCCGAAGACCGACGTCTTGCGCTGACCGATCGTCGCGATGAGCTTGTCGGCCAAGGGCGACGCGGCGAGCATCGCGAAGACGAACGGCAGGTTGGCGAAACCGGCCTCGACCGGGCTCCAACCCCAGGCGAACTGGAACTGCTGCGAGGTGCCGTACATCGTGCCGACCATGGCGAGCATGACGGCGGTCTGGATGAGGGCGCTGCCGCGGACGGTGGGGCGAGCGAGCAGGTTGAGGTCGACCATCGGATTGGCGGCGCTGCGCTCACCAAGGTAGAAGCCGATGCCGGCGGCGATGGCGACGGCGAAGCAAGTGAGCGTCGTCGTCGAGGCCCAGCCGTTCTGTACGCCGCGGGTGAAGGAGTAGAGGCCGACGGCGAGCGTCGTGATGGAGAAGAAGGCGCCGACGGTGTCGAGGCTGCCGGTGCGAAGTTCGCTCTTCTCGTCGGCCGGGATGCCCCAGGCAACACCGAGCACGGCGATGAGGGCGGCGGGCGCGTTGAGCAGGAGCAGGACGTGCCAGCTCTTGTGTTCGACGGCGAGGCCCGAGAGCACCGGGCCGATGGCGAAGCCGATCATCGCGACGGTGACGATGAGGCCGATCGCCTTGCCGCGCAGCTTGTCGTCGTCGAAGAGGCGGAAGGTGAGTGACATCGTGGCGGGGGCCATGAAGGCGGCCGCCATGCCGAGCAGGGCGCGGATGGCGGCGAGCTGCCACGCCGCGTCGATGAAGAGGACGCCGAGGCTGACGGCGCCAAAGGCGCTGAGGCCGAGGAGGAGGCTGCGGCGGCAACCGAACATGTCGCCAAGCGTTCCGCCAGGCGCGCCCGTGGACGGCGGCGCACTTCATGCACGACATGGAGCTGTAGGAGAACTCACTCGTGTTCTGGGAGGGCATCGGCCAACACCTGTTGCGCCTCGACCTCACGGATCGGCACCGCTTCCAGGCCGTTTCGGCCGTCGTCAACTACGTCGTCGGCATGGGCGCGCAGATGGCGATCGAGCAGGCACCCGAACCCGAGCCGGGGGAGAACCCCGACGAGATGCGCGAGCGCTATCTCGGCGAGTGGGCCGACACGTGGATGCAGCGCGACCCCGAGGTGTTTCCCTTCGCACACTCGATGGCGCCGATCTTCCGCGACCACGACGACTTCGAGCAGTTCGTCGCCGGCCTCGACCTCATCCTCGCGGGGCTGGAGCGTCAGGCAGGGCTCGCCTGACGGCAAGCCGCCCCGAGAAGTTGCCTGGGAAACGCGGGACCGGTGCCCCGGTGGCCGCTCAGGATCGGAGGATGGCGGCGGCCACCTCGTCGGGCGCCTCGTAGGTGAGCATGTGCCCCTTGCCCTCGAGGAACTGAGCGTCGGCGTCCGGCAGTGCCTCGGCGAGCGCCTTGGCGTGCCGCGGCGGGGTGAGCATGTCGCGCGTGCCGACGAGAATCGTCACCGGGGTGTCCTTGAGTGACTCAAGGGCCGCGAGTTCGTCGTGGGCCATGAGGGCCTTGTAGTAGCTGCCCGTCGTCGACAGGCGGGTGCCGCGCATCTGGGCGCGCGCGGCGATGACGTCCTCCTTGCGGGCCTCCTGGCCGAACGCGATGCGCTGCGAACGCGTCGTCGCGAAAACGCCCGGGCGCCACGGGATGTGGCTCAGGGCCCGCATGGCGAGTGCTTCGCCGGGGATGCGCAGGCCGCGCAGCTGCCCGGCGGACGTCGCCACGAGGACGACGGACGTGACGCGCTCGCGCACAACGTCGGGGTGCATGCCCGCGAACGCCATGATCGTCATACCGCCCATCGAGTGGCCCGCCAGGATGATCGGTGAGCCCGCCGGAACGGCCTTCTCGATGACGAGGGCGAGGTCGTCCCCGAGCGCGTGGACGCTCGCCTCCCCGCCACGTCGTGCGCCACCGGCGACGCTTGAGCCGCCGTGTCCGCGCTGATCCCACGCCACGATGCGACGCCCGCCCTCGGCGGCGAGCCGCTCGGCGACGGGCTCCCAGGAGCGGTGATCCAGGGTCCACCCGTGCGCCATGACGATCGTCGTCGCGTCCGGGGCGAGACCGGCCGGTTCGTGGACGAAGACGGCAAGTCGGGCGCCGTCGGGAGCAGTCACTTCGCGGGTGTTCCAGTCGATGCGGGCCATGAACACACCCAAACACACGCTGCCGCCGTCAGGTGGGCGGAACCGGGAAGGCTCCGGCGAGCGTCTCAATCGGGAAACGCCAATGCGCACAAATGGGGCGCTCGCGCGCCCCCGATGGATAGGTTGACCGCATGACCGCACAGTTGCCCTCCCGCCGCATCGCGCTCGCCGGAGCTTTCGCCACGCTCGCCCTGGCCGGGTGCTCGTCGACGAAGAAGTCCGACACGTCGGACGACAGCGACGCCAGCACGCGCCTCAAGGCCGCGCAGGACGTCATGGCGAAGACGGCGGGTTACCACGTCAAGCTCACCTCCTCGGGGACGCCGGACCAGGAGTCGTCCCTGAAGTCCGGTGAGGGTGACGTCGTCAACTCGCCGCAGTCGTTCAAGGGCACGGTCACCGCGAACACCGGCGGCAGCGACGTCAAGGCCGAGGTCATCAGCATCGAGAAGGAGAGCTGGGTCAAGCCCGGCTTCTCGTCGAAGTACATCGCCGTCAACCTCGACGACATGGGTGTGCCGCTGCCGTCGTCGCTGTTCAACGCCTCGAAGGGCCTCCCGGCACTGCCGGTGCTGAGCAAGGACATGAAGAAGACGGGCGAGAAGCTCGTCGGCGGCGAGAAGGTGACCCTGTTCAAGGGCACGGTCGACGGACCCACCGCCACGAAGGCCATGGGCTTCGGGCGCACGCGTAAGGACTACACGGTCGAGGTCGGTCTCAACGACAAGAACGAGATGCGTTCGATGTCGATCAACGGTTCGTTCTTCGACTCCTCCGACGCCACGTACAACCTCGAGATGTCGAAGTTCGGGCAGAAGGCGACGATCTCCAAGCCCGCATGAGCACCGACGCCACCGTGACGCCCGCGGTGAGCGAGCCGACGCCCCGATCGAAGGCGCTGCTCGCCACAGCAGCGCTCGCCGTCCTGTTGACGGCTGCCGACACCTACGTCGTCGTCCTCGCGCTCGAGGAGATGATGTCGGGCGTCGGGCTCGGTATCGACCAGCTGCAGCGTGCCGCGCCGATCGTCTCGGGCTTCCTGCTCGGCTACATCGCGGTGCTTCCCCTCATCGGGCGGCTGTCCGACCTCGTGTCACGCCAGCGCGTGCTCCTGTGGTGCCTCGTGCTCTTCGGCCTCGGCAGCGTCGTGACGGCGCTCGCCGTGGACCTCCCGGTCATCGTCGGAGGCCGTGTCATTCAGGGCATCGGCGGTGGCGGCCTCGTGCCCGCCACGCTCGCCCTGGTGGCCGATCTCCTGCCGCGCGAACGCCGCGGCGTCGCCCTCGGCATGGTCTCGGCCGTGCAGGAGATCGGTGCCGTCATCGGCCCGCTGCTCGGAGCAGCCGTCCTCGCGTTCTGGTCCTGGCGTGCCATCTTCTGGCTCAACGCCGGCGCGGCGGTCGTCCTGGCCGTCGTCATCGCCGTGCTCGGCCGGGGCGCGCCGACCGGTGAACCGCTGCATCTCGGCGCTCGCTCGAGGTGGGTCGCACGCGTCGGCTGGATCGCCGGAGCGCTCGGCACGGCCGTCGTCATCTTGGCGCTGTGGGCGCCGGAGAAGCTGACGTCCAACGTCACTTACGGCCCGCCGTTCGTGCCGTACGAGGGCTACACGTCCCGCCTCATCACGCCGATCGGGTTCTGGGGTCTCGGCCTGCTCGCCGGCTTCGTCGTGCTCACGGCTCCGGTGTGGTGGCCGCGCCTTCGGGCGGTCGACGTGTTCGGTGCGGCCCTGCTCACCGGCGCGCTGGCGTGTGTCGTGTGGACGTTCGCCACCGCCGACTCCTCGAAGCAGGCCATGAGCGACTCGGGTGTCTGGCTGCTGCCGGTCGCCGGGGTGTTGCTCGTCGGCTACGTCGTGCGGCACCTGACGGCGAAGCAGCCGCTCATCGAGCGCGGCGTGCTCACCGGACGTGTGCCTGCGGCGCTGCTCGTGTCGTTCCTCGTCGGGACGGCCCTCGTGGCGGTCGTCGTCGAGATCCCGGTGCTCGCGCGCCTCACGATGACGAACTCGCAGACGACGGCAGCCCTCGTCCTGCTGCGCTTCCTCGTCGCCGTGCCGATCGGTGCGCTCGTCGGCGGTCTCCTGCTGCGCCGCATCGGCCCGGCGTTCGTCGCGGCTCCCGGGCTCGTGCTCGCGGGCGGGGCCATCCTCGCCATGTCGGGGTGGCGCAGCGGAGCCCTCTCCGATCTCGTCATCTCGACGCTCGTGCTCCTCGTCGCGGGCTTCGGCATCGGTCTCGCCATCGCCCCCGTCAACGACGCGGCGTTCGCCGACGCCCCGGAGAGCGCGCACGGCGTGACGTCCGCGCTCGTCGTCGTCGGCCGCATGATGGGCATGGTCGTCGGACTCGCGCTGCTCACGGCCGTCGGTCTCCACCGCTTCTCTACGGAGATGCAGAAGGTCGACCGGCCCAACGCCCAGACGGTGCGCGACGCCGGCGTCGTCCAGGTGCACACCGTCTTCATCGGCGCCGGCGTCGCGGCACTCGTGGCTGCCGCGATCGCACTGTTCTTCCTCGGCCGCTCGGTCATCGCCGCACGCGACGTGGCGGATCCGCTGGAGAGCTGATCGATGTCGGCTCAGGTCCGACAACGTGAAGGAGGCAGGCACCCCAGCCAGGTGCCTGCCTCCTTCACGTTCGCTCGGAACTCAGCGCTCGCGCTGCATGAGCCGCGAGACGATGTAGAACGGGAGCGCTACGAGCAGGGCGCCGCCGATGAAGTTGCCGAGCGTCGTCGTCGCGAGGTTACGCAGCATGCCGTGATCGCCGAAGTCCCACGTGATGGGCGTGGCGGGCGCGGCGTCGGGGTGGAACGCGTGGAGCAGCCACGGGAAGCCGATGAAGCCGATGTTCGCGATGACGTGCTGCGTGCCGCCGACGACGAAGGCGAACGGGCCGTAGAACGCGAACGCCATCCGGGTGCCTTCATTGCGTGCCTTGAAGAACATGAACATGGCGGTCTGCAGGAACCAGGTGCACAGGACGGCGAGCAGGATGGCCGAGAACGTGCCCTCACCGCTCTTCGCGACGCCGACCTTGAGCGCCTGCTCGGTGAACGGCTTCGCGAGATAGGGCCCGCCGGCGAGGGCAGCCACCGTCACGAAGAAGAGTGTGCCGAGCAGGTTTCCCACTAGCCCGAGGCCGAGGAATCGGCCGTACGCGCCCACGCCGATCTGGCGGCGCAGCAGGAGGATGAGGCCGGCGGCCATGTCGGCGGTGATGAGCGAGACGCCCGAGACGAGGATGAGGACGAACGACATCCCGAAGGCCAGGCCCATGACGAGGGATTTGAGGCCGGGTGTCGACACGCCGGTTGCCACCGTCAGGGAGAGCAGGACGCCGAAGGCGACGAAGACGCCGCCGACGAGGGAGCGCACGAAGTGCGACAGCGGGTGGCTCGCCTTCTCCAGGGCGCCTGCGGCGACGCGGTCGACCATCTCGGGGATGGTCGAGAACTCGGAGACGGGCCGCGCTGCGGGCGTCGGGCTCGTGCCGGACGAGCGGTGCGCAGGCACGTGCTCGTCGCTGTTCCGGGCGTCCGAGGCGCTGTCGCCCGGGCGCTCGAGGGTGTCGGTCATGGTGGTCCTTCTGGTTTCGGTGGAGCGTCAGATCTCGTAGGTGAGGGCTGCTTCGTTCCAGTCGTGCATCGTGCCGGAGTGGTAGAGCAAGGGGCTCTTGTCGTTGCGCTGCATCTCCTCGATGTGGACGCAGGATGCGACGAAGCCCCGGCGTCACCGGTGGGGCGACGTCGGGGCTTCCGATGTGAGTGATTGGACGGCGTCAGTTCTCCGCGCGCCGCAGGATCTGCTGGGCCTGCTTGAACACCGGCCCGTCGACCATCTGACCCTCGTACGTGAAGACGCCGCGCTCGCCCTCGGCGGCTGCGAGGAGGCCCTCGGCCCAGGCGACCTGCTCGTCGGTGGGCGCGTAGGCGTCGCGGATGACCGCGACCTGCTTGGGATGGATGGCGACCTTCGCGTCGAAGCCGATGTTCACCCCGTCGTCGGTCTCCGCGGCGAGGGCGTCGAGATCGCCGATGTCCATGAAGACCGAGTCGAGGGCGAAGCAGCCGTGGGCCTTGGCGGCGAGCAGGACGCTGCCGCGCACCTGCGTCACGATCGGGTGATAGCTGCCGTCGGCGAGGCGGCTACGGCGCCCGCCGAGCCCTGCGGTGAGGTCTTCCGAACCCCACATGAAGCCGACGACGTTCTCGGCCGCTGCGATCTGGGAGGCGTTCACCGCGCCGAGCGGCGACTCGACGAGGGCGATGACCTCGTACCCGTCGAGCTTGTCGACGTCGGCGCGCGTCTCCGTCTTCGCGAGCATGACGCGCCGGTAAGGCGTCTTCTCGAGCGCGGCGAGGTCGTCGGCGAACTCGTCCGTGGTGGCCGCGTTGACGCGCACGAGCGTGCGCTCGACGTCCTGCGGGTCGTCGACGACCGACTGACGCGCGCCCGCCTTGGCGTCCGGGCTCACCGCGTCCTCGAGGTCGAGGATGACGACGTCCGCGGCTGCCGCGGCCTTCGCGTAACGCTCAGGGCGGTCGGCGGGGCAGAAGAGCCAGCCGGGGCCGGGCATCGTCCACGAGGTTGCAGTGTCCATCGGTTCCTCCGGGTCGAAGACGGTGACGGTTGGGGTAAGTGGTGACGGTCAGACGTCACCACTTACCCCAACCGTCACCAGGTGCAGATCATGAGGTCGGCTGGTTCAGGAAGCCGGTGCGCACTTCACGAGCGTCTGACGCACCGCCACCGCGACGACGTCGCCGTGCTGGTTGCGCCCGGTGTGACGCAGCGTGACGATGCCCTGGCCTGGGCGCGATTTCGACTCGCGCTTGTCCTCGACGGTCGTCTCCGCGTAGAGCGTGTCACCGGCCTTCATCGGCGCCGGGAACGAGATCTCGCTGAAGCCGAGATTCGCGACGATGGTGCCCATCGTCAGCTGCGCGACGCTGAGGCCGACGAGCGTCGACAGCGTCCACATCGAGTTGACGAGGCGCTCGCCGAACTCCGTCTCGGCGCCGTAGGCGGCGTCGAGGTGCAGGGCCTGCGTGTTCATCGTCAGCGTCGTGAACAGAGTGTTGTCGGCTTCGGTCGCCGTGCGTCCGGGGCGGTGCAGGTAGGTCGTACCCACCTCGTACTCCTCGAACCACAGGCCGCGCTGCTCGACGGTCTTGCCCTGCGTGACGTCGTCCGGCGTCTCGGGGATGGGGGTCATGGGAGTGTCCTCACTCGTGCGTGTGGCGTGTTCAGGAACATTTTCTTGGGACTCTTCGGTCACTCGTTCCGGTCCGGTGCTCGCTGCGCTGCGCTCGGATCCTCGGGAGTGATTCAGAGTCAGCATTTTTGTGGGGACTCTTCGGTCACTCGTTCCGGTCCGGTGCTCGCTGCGCTGCGCTCCGATCCTCACGAGTGATTCAGAGTCCCAGTTCCCGGGCGATGAGCATGAGCTGCACCTCGGTGGTGCCCTCGCCGATCTCGAGGATCTTCGAGTCGCGGTAGTGGCGCGAGACCGTGTACTCGTTCATGAAGCCGTAGCCGCCGTGCACCTGCGTGGCGTCGCGGGCGTTGTCCATGGCGGCCTCGGAGGCCACCATCTTCGCGACGGACGCGGCCTTCTTGAACGGCTTGCCGGCCAGCATGAGCGCTGCCGCGTTGTAGTAGGCCGAACGCGCGGCGTGGGCGCGGGCCTCCATGCGGGCGATCTTGAACTGGATGGCCTGATAGGCGCCGATGTTCTGCCCGAACGCCTGACGCTCCTTCGCGTACTTCACCGACTCGTCGACGCAGCCCTGCGCGGCACCGACGGCGAGTGCCGCGATGGCGATGCGGCCCTCGTCGAGGATGCGCAGGAAGTTGGCGTAGCCACGGCCGCGCTCACCGAGGAGGTTGGCCTTGGGCACGCGCACGTCGTCGAAGCTGAGGGGGTGCGTGTCGGAGGCGTTCCAGCCCACCTTGTCGTAGGCCGGTTCGGCGGTGAAGCCCGGCGCGGAGGTCGGGACGATGATCGTCGAGATCTCCTTCTTCGTGCGGCCGTCGCTCGTCTGCGACTCACCCGTGACGGCGGTGACCGTGACGAGCTTCGTGATGTCCGTGCCGGAGTTGGTGATGAACTGCTTCGAGCCGTTGATGACCCACTCGTCGCCGTCCTCGCGGGCCGTCGTCTTCGTGCCCGACGCATCGGAACCGGCACCGGCCTCCGTCAGACCGAAGCCACCGAGGGCCTCACCCGAGGCGAGCTGCGGCAGCCACTCGCTCTTCTGCTCCTCGTTGCCGAAACGGAAGATCGGCATGGCGCCCAGGCCGACGCCGGCCTCGAGCGTGATGGCGACGCTCTGGTCGACCTTCGCGAGCTCCTCGAGGGCGAGGCACAGGGCGAAGTAGTCGCCGTCCATGCCGCCGTACTCCTCGGGGAACGGCAGCCCGAACAGGCCCATCTCGGCCATGCCCTTGACGACCTCGTACGGGAACGTGTGGTTCTTGTCGTGCTCGGCGGAGACGGGCGCAACGACCTTCTGGCTGAAGTCGCGCACCATCTTCTGCAGGTCGGCGTACTCGTCGGGCAGATTGTCGGCCGCGAGGAACGACGTGTTCATCGGTTTCTCCTTCGTTCGGGAGGAAGTCGGTGTGCTGGTATCGGCGCGCGTGACGCGCCGCGGGTGATCGGTCAGGTGGCGTCGGGTGGGGTGATGCGGGCGAGCACCTCGTCGACGGCCACCTGGGTGCCGGCGGGGGCGAGGATCTCGACGGTGCCGTCGATGGGCGCGGTGAGCGAGTGCTCCATCTTCATGGCCTCGACGATGACGATCGTCTGGCCCGCGCTCACCTCGTCGCCGTTCTCCACCTGCACCGCGATGACGGCGCCCGGCATCGGGCTCTTGATGTCGTCGCCGGCCGCGGCCGCCGCGTCACCGTGGAGGCTGACGTGCTTGGCCTCCTTGACCGCGAACGTGCCCTCGGGCGAGCCGACCCACACGGTGCGCACACCCTGCTTGTCGGTGACGACCTCGGTGCTGAACGTGCGGCGCAGCCCCGCCGTCGTCATGACGAGACGGCCCGAGCCGTCACGGCGCGTGATCGTGGCGCGAGTGGCGTCGCTGCTCGCGGCGTCGGCCTGCGGCTGGCTCGCCTGCTGGGGCGGCAGACCGCGGCGCAGCGTGACCTCCTCGCCGCCGTCCTTCGTCGAGACGAGGGCGACTTCGGTGACGCTCGTGCCCGATTCGGTCTCGGCGTCGGCCACCTCGAAGCGCACCGTCCGTGCGCTGCGGCGTCCGCCGACGCGCCAGCCGTCGATGCCCCGCCACACGGCCTGAGCCCCCGTCGGGGTGGTTTCGGCGTCGGAAGAAGGCGCGAGCAGCGTCGCCGCAGCGGCGACGAGCACGTCGTCGGGGGCCGGGGTTGCCACGTAGTCGCCGACGCGGGCGTCGAGCAGGCCGGTGTCGAGGCGTCCGGCTTGAACGTCGTCGTCGGCGAGGAGGAAGCGGACGAAGTCGATGTTCGTCGTCACGCCGAGCACGTGGGTCTTCGCCAGGCCCTCGTCGAGCGAGGCAAGAGCAGCGGCGCGGTCTTCGCCGTAGCCGATGACCTTGCTCAGCATGGGGTCGTAGTCGGAGCCGACGACGGTGCCACGGGCGATGCCGGAGTCGATGCGCAGGTTCGCGGCCTGCGGCTCGTCGAGCCCGACGACCGTGCCACCGGTGGGCAGGAAGCCGCGGGCCGGGTCCTCGGCGTACACGCGCGCCTCGACGGCGTGGCCGGTGAGCGTGACGTCGTCCTGGGTGAACGGCAGTTCCTCACCGGCGGCCACGCGCACCATGAGCTCGACGAGGTCGAGGCCCGTGACGAGCTCCGTGACGGGGTGTTCGACCTGCAGGCGGGTGTTCATCTCCATGAAGAAGAACTCGTCCGGCGCGTCGGCCGAGACGATGAACTCAACCGTTCCCGCACCCACGTAGTCGACGGATCGTGCTGTGTTGCAGGCTGCTTCGCCGATTCGAGCACGCGTTTCGGCGTCGAGCAGGGCCGAGGGCGCCTCCTCGATGACCTTCTGGTGCCGGCGCTGGAGCGAACACTCGCGCTCACCGAGGTGGATGACGTTGCCGTGCTTGTCCGCGATGACTTGCACCTCGATGTGGCGCGGGCGCAGGACGAAGCGTTCGAGGAAGAGCGTGTCGTCGCCGAAGCTCGTGGCGGCCTCGCGGCGGGCGCGGGCCACGGCGTCGGCCATGTCCTCGGCGCGCTCGACGACATGCATGCCCTTGCCGCCACCGCCGGCGCTCGGCTTGATGAGCACCGGGAAGCCGACGTCGGACGCGGCAGCGACGAGTTCGTCGTCGGTGAGACCGGGGCGCGCGATGCCCGGCACGACCGGCACGTCGAACGCCATGACGGCGTTCTTCGCGGTGATCTTGTCGCCCATCGTCTCGATCGCGTGCGCGCTCGGGCCGAGGAAGGCGATGCCGTTCTCCTCGCACGCGGCCGCGAAGGCCGTGTTCTCGGAGAGGAAGCCGTAACCGGGATGGACGCCGTCGGCGCCCGTGAGGCGGCACGCGGCGATGACGCGGTCGATGTCGAGGTACGGGTTCTTGGGCCGGCCGTCGGGGTAGCGCTCGTCGGAGGCTCCCTCGAGCAGTTCCGGGGAGGCGAGGCGGACCGCGTCGTCGGCCTCGCGCACGTGCAAGGCACCTGCGTCGGCGTCGGAGTAAACCGCGATCGAGCGGATGCCCATGTGTCGCAGCGTGCGGATGACGCGCACCGCGATCTCGCCGCGGTTGGCGATGAGGACGCTCGTGATGGCGCGCTGCCCGGGCGCCTGGGCCGTGGTCGTCGTGCTCTCGTTCATCTCAGATCACATCCGGAAAACGCCGTAGGAAACATCGTCGAGCGGGGCCTGGGCGCACGCGCCGAGGGCCAGGCCGACGATGTCGCGCGTGTCGGCCGGGTCGATGACGCCGTCGTCCCACAGGCGCGCGGTGGAGTAGTAGGGGTTGCCCTGGTCTTCGTACTGCTGACGGATGGGCTCCTTGAAGGCGTCGGCGTCCTCGTCGCTCCACGGCGTGCCGGCCGCTTCGAGCTGGTCGCCACGAACCGTCGCGAGCACCGACGCCGCCTGCTCGCCGCCCATGACGGAGATGCGGGCGTTCGGCCACATGAAGAGGAAACGCGGCGAGTACGCGCGACCGCACATCGAGTAGTTGCCCGCGCCGTACGAGCCGCCGATGACGACGGTGAGCTTGGGCACGCGGGCGCACGCGACGGCGGTGACCATCTTCGCGCCGTGCTTCGCGATGCCGCCGGCCTCGTACTCGCGCCCGACCATGAAGCCGGTGATGTTCTGCAGGAACAGCAGCGGCGTCTTCCGCTTGTCGGCGAGTTCGATGAAGTGCGCGCCCTTCTGGGCGCTCTCGCCGAAGAGAACACCGTTGTTCGCGATGATCGCGACGGGGTGGCCGTGGATGTGAGCGAAGCCCGTGACGAGCGTCTTGCCGTACTCGGCCTTGAACTCGTGGAACTCGCCGTCGTCGACGATGGTGTCGATGACGTCGTGCACGTCGTAGGGCGTGCGCAGGTCGACCGGCACGACGTCGTAGAGGCGCTCCTGGTCGTGCTTCGCCGGGCGCGGCTCCACCATGCGCCACGGAACCTCGGCCTTCGGGCCCAGGGTGCGCACGATGCTGCGCACGCGACGCAGCGCGTCGTGGTCGTCGTCGGCGAGGTGGTCGGTGACGCCGGAGGTCTTGGAGTGCAGATCGCCACCGCCGAGATCCTCGGCCGTGACCACTTCACCCGTGGCAGCCTTCACGAGCGGTGGACCGCCGAGGAAGATCGTGCCCTGATTGCGCACGATGACCGTCTCGTCGCTCATCGCCGGAACGTAGGCACCACCGGCGGTGCACGATCCCATGACGGAGGCGATCTGCGGGATGCCCTTCGCCGAGAGGGTGGCCTGGTTGTAGAAGATGCGGCCGAAGTGCTCGCGGTCGGGGAACACCTCGTCCTGCTTGGGCAGGAACGCGCCGCCGGAGTCGACGAGGTAGATGCACGGCAGGTGGTTGTCGCGCGCGATCTCCTGCGCGCGCAGGTGCTTCTTCACCGTCATCGGGTAGTAGGTGCCGCCCTTGACGGTGGCGTCGTTCGCGACGATGACGCACTCGCGCCCCTCGACGCGGCCGATGCCGCCGATGACGCCGGCGCCGGGGCACTCGTCGTCGTACATGCCGTCGGCGGCGAGGGCGCCGATCTCGAGGAAGGGGCTGCCCGGGTCGAGGAGCGTTTCGACGCGGTCGCGCGGCAGCAGCTTGCCGCGGCTGACGTGACGCTCGCGGGCCTTGTCGCTGCCACCGCGGGCTGCGGTGCGGAGTTTGCCGTCGAGCTCCTCGAGCAGGCGCCGGTGCTCTGCTCGGTTCGCGGCGTGATCGAGGGCCATGCGTTCGCTCCCCGGTGTCGGTGGGTCGGAAGGCGGTCGGGGCGAGTGACGTCACGTCGCATCCGTGCGCGCCGTTGAGCACGTCGTGACGTGGGTCACTCGCGAACTCAGTTAATCACAATTAACTGAAATGTGTGGGACTCCGCGCGAGTGTCGACTCGACGGGCATGCGAAACGGCCCCGAACCGTGAGGGTTCGGGGCCGTCCGGGGGTGGGCTTCAGGGTGTGATGCCGAAGCCGCCGCTGCTGCCGCCAGAACTATGCGTGCCGTAGTAACTGATGCTGCTTCCCTCGCCTTGGCGGGTGCTCGCCGGCCCCGTGCCGCCACCTGGTCCGAAGTGGACGGTGACGGGGTGATCCTCTTCGAGGAAGCGCTGTTCGGCGTGGTTGCCGAAGCCGTCTGGGCTGGAGCGAATCGTGCGGCGCTTGCGGTCCTTGTTCCATGCGAGCGCGAGTGTGATCACGATGGCGGCGATGACGATCGACCAGAACACCATGGTGTGTGCCTTTCCTCGTGTCCGGTACCACGACCGGCTCTTGAGGGGAGCGTAACGCCGTCGCGATCGGGGCGGAACGGTTCGAGTGGTCACGGTTTTGTGTCGCCACGTGCGCGTTGTCGAGGCTCGGAGCCGCGCGGCGACGCGGTGCGAGGAAGGCCGCCGCTCGTGGAGCTGTCGCTCCGACCCCGTCCAGCAGCATCGGTAGAACATGGTGTGATGCCCGCGTGGACATCGACATTCGCGAAGAGACTGCGGCAGACGCTCCCGCCGTGCGGCAACTCGTCGCCGAGGCGTTCGCGGCGGCCGAGCACAGCGCCCCGCCCGTCGAGGCCGACGGAGCGCCGGGGGAGGCCACTCTCGTCGGCTGGCTGCGTGAAAGCGACGCGTACGAGTCTCGTTTCGCGCTCGTGGCGAGCAGCGGCGACGCCCCCGTGGGCTATGCCGTGGCGACCTGGGGCGACGTCGACGGAGTGGCCGCGCTCGGCATCGGCCCGATCGCAGTGACCCCGACGTTCCAAGGGCGCGGCGTGGGCGCGGCCCTCGTCCGCGAACTCCTACGCCGCGCGACGGAGGGCGGTGAGCGGGTCGTCGTCCTGCTGGGCGATCCCGGCTACTACGCCCGGTTCGGGTTCGTCCCGGCCTCGCACTTCGGCATCGCCGCCGACCCTGCATGGGGCGCATACTTCCAGGCGTGCGCCCTCGGCGACGAAGCCGACGTTCCGAGCGGCACGTACACCTACGCGGAGCCTTTCGCCCGTCTCGGGTGAGGACCGCGGAGGGCGGGTTGGGCCGAGGGTGCCCGTGACGGCCAGACCAGCTTCGGTCAATGTGCCTCGATCATCGTGATTGCGACGCGGTCACCCACCCGGAGGGCGCCTGGGGGACTGGCAATTTCTCGCCGTACGCGAACGTCCACCGACCCCGTGTCCGTCTCTCGTCGCCGACAGTCTTCTCCTCGTGCATCTCGGTGAGGCGAGCCTCTGTGCGCGCGTAAACGCGAACCGGTCGTATGCGCTCAGGGTGGTCGGTCGCTTGCCGCCTCGTCAGGGTGACGCTGCTGTCGTCGGTGGCCGTGACGACGAACTCCTCCGTTGACCGTTGGCCCTGCGGAGGTGAGCAGGCGTCGGAGACTGTGGCGAAGGCGACCACGTGATCGGGGTCGCGCAAGGGCTTGCCCTCTCGTTCCAGGACGAGGAGTTCGTCGTCACGTTGGACGAACGCCTTCTTGTGTGAGCAGTCGACGTATGTCACGAGCGTGGTGTCCTGCGAGAGAGCATCGTCGCGATACATCTTCGTTGTCGTGACGGTCCCGGCCCGCCGGGCAGCCGCCGCGTCGAGCCGATCGAGTTGGTCCACGGTGAACACATCCCCCTTGCGCACCTTGCTCAGGTCCAAAAGCCGGCCTGCGACGCCCGGGCCGGACGATGCGTGTGCTGACAGCCTCGTCGATCCCTCGGTGGGAGTGTGCCCCTTGGGGGCTCGCGGCTGCCCGTCGCTGCTCGCGGCGGCGCAACTCGTCAGGGCGAGGGTCGTCGCCACGAGTTGGACCGTGCGGGCCGCCGCTGTTCTCTTGCTCGTCGCCGTTGACGATCGATGTGTCAGGGCCGTGGTCCGCCGCCTTCCGTGCGCTCGCGTGCTTCGTGAAACAACCTCTGCGCGCCCCCGCAACAGCGTTCGGCGCCCCTGGGCGCGCGCTGGAGTGTGCACGGTTCACCTGTCTTTTCGGTTAACTGTGCTTAACTGAAATCTCCAGCGACCGAGAGCGAGACGGTTATGACGGCGACCGACGCGGCGGCGGACACGCGCACCGCCCGCGAACGCGGCAAGGCCGAGCGTCGTCAGCAGATCCTCGACGCCGCGGCCGAACTCATCGCCGACCGCGGCCTCGCCGGCGTCCGGCTCGAAGACCTCGGAAAGGCCGTCGGCATCAGTGGCCCGGCGGTCTACCGACACTTCGCCAACAAGGAAGCCGTTCTCGAGGAGCTCCTTGTCGGCATCAGTGAGTACCTCCTCACCCACGGCTCTGCGGTCGTCGAGGCGGCACCAACTCCGCAGGCCGCGCTCGAATCGCTCGTCGACTTCCACATCGACTTCTCCTTGACGAAGCCCGCACTCATCCGGGTGCAGGGGCGCGATCTCGCGAGCCTCGACGCCGACGCCCGCCACACGGTGCGTCAGCTGCAGCGCCGCTATGTCGAGATCTGGGTGCGCGTTCTGTGCGATCTCGACCCCGAACTCTCCGTCGAGAGCGCACGCATCAAAGCGCACGCCGGGTTCGGCGCCCTCAACTCGACACCGCATTCCAGTGGCCGCACGACCCCCCTCGCCGCGGCTCAGGGGGAGCGTACCCGCGGCGTCCTGCGTCAGATGGCGCTCGCCGCGCTCACGCCGTCGCGCTGAGACAGCAGAAGAATTTCGGTTAATAGCCATTAACTGAACCCTTGTGATGTGGTTCACTGGCCGGACCGACCTGTGACCCCAGTCACCGCGCGCGCGGCCCGGACGCCGCGCCGATAGGGAGCTGACGATGACCGAAACGCTGGACGCCGCACTCAGTCACACGCGCGGTGAGACGGACACTCCGCTGATCGAGCAGACGATCGGCGACAACCTCGACGCCACCGTCGAGACCTACGCCGATCACGAGGCGCTCGTCGACATCGAGAGTGGCCGGCGCTGGACCTACGGCGAGTTCCTCGCCGATGTCGAGACGCTCGCGGCGGGCCTGCTCGAAGCCGGCGTCGAGAAGGGCGATCGAGTCGGCATCTGGGCGCCCAACTGCCCCGAATGGACCCTGACGCAGTACGCCACCGCGAAGATCGGCGCCGTCCTCGTCAACATCAACCCGGCCTACCGCAGCCACGAACTCAAGTACGTGCTCGAGCAGGCGGGCATCTCCACGCTCATCTCGATGCCGAACTTCAAGACGAGCAACTACGCGCGCATCATCGAGCAGGTCAAGGACGAGTGCGAGCAGTTGGCGCGCATCGTCTTCATCGGTGAGCGGGCCTGGGACGAACTGTTCGCCGCCGGACGCGACGCGGGGGAGCGCGGCGTCGCGGCCGTTCGCGAGATCCAGGCCGGTCTCGACAACGGCGAGGCCATCAACATCCAGTACACGAGCGGCACGACGGGCTTCCCCAAGGGCGCGACGCTGAGTCACCGCAACATCCTCAACAACGGCTTCTTCGTCGGCGAGCTGTGCAGCTACACAGCCGACGACCGCGTCTGCATCCCGGTGCCCTTCTACCACTGCTTCGGCATGGTCATGGGCAATCTCGCGTGCACGACGCACGGCGCCGCCATGATCATCCCCGCGCCCGGTTTCGACCCCGTCATCTCCCTGCGAACCGTCGAGGCCGAGCGCTGCACGAGCCTCTACGGTGTCCCGACGATGTTCATCGCCGAACTCGCCCTCGACAACTTCGACGAGTTCGACCTCACGAGCCTGCGCACCGGCATCATGGCCGGCTCGCCGTGCCCGGAGCACACGATGCGCCAGGTGATGGAGAAGTTGCACATGGAGGAGGTCTCCATCTGTTACGGCATGACGGAGACCTCACCGGTGTCGCTGCAGACGCGCAAGAACGACACCGTCGCGCAGCGCACGCAGACGGTCGGCCGCGTCGGCCCGCACCTCGAGGTGAGCATCGTCGACCCCGTGACCAACGAGGTCGTCGGCCGCGGCGAGCCCGGCGAGCTGTGCACCAAGGGCTACTCGGTGATGCTCGGTTACTGGGAGGCCGACGACAAGACGGCCGGGGCGATCGTCGACGGCTGGATGCACACCGGCGACCTCGGCGTCATGGACGAGGACGGCTACGTCGCCATCACCGGGCGCATCAAGGACATGGTGATCCGCGGCGGCGAGAACATCTACCCGCGTGAGATCGAGGAGTTCCTCTACAACCACCCGGACATCGTCGACGCGCAGGTCATCGGCGTGCCCGACGAGCGCTTCGGCGAGGAACTCATGGCGTGCGTGCGCCTGCGGGACGGCGCCGAGGAGCTCACAGCGGAGTCGCTACGCGAGTACTGCAGCGGCAAGCTCGCCCACTACAAGGTGCCGCGCTACGTACGTGTCATGGACGAGTTCCCCATGACGGTGACGGGCAAGATCCGCAAGATCGAGCTGCGCGAGCAGGCCTCGGAGTACATGAAGTGACGCCGGTCGCCGGCGCGCGAGCAGCCCTTGGGTTCGCTCGCGCGCCGGCATCCGCTAGGTTCGCCGCGTGCAGATCGTCCTCGTTCACCCGCAGATCGCGCCCAACACGGGCAACGTCATCCGGCTTGCGGCGAACGTCGGGGCGAGCCTGCACCTCGTCGAGCCGCTGGGCTTCTCGATGGACCACCGTCTCCTGCGCCGCGGCGGGCTCGATTACCACGAGCTGACGGAGGTGCACGTTCATGCCGACCTCGATTCAGCCCGCGAGGCGTGCCCGGGCCGGTGGTTGGCGCTGACCTCCCGTGGCGCTCGTCGGTATGACGAGGTTGACTACCGCAGCGACGACGTTCTCGTCTTCGGCTGTGAGGCAACCGGTTTGCCTGACGAAGTGCTCGCTACCTTCGCTACGGACGAGCGTGTGCACCTGCCGATGGCGCCGGGTAACCGAAGCCTCAACCTCGCAAATGCCGTCGCCGTCGTCGCCTACGAGGCGTGGCGTCACCTCGGCTTCGGGGGAGCGGGCGGGGCGGCGACGAGCATCGAGGCGATTGCGGCGCAGCCCCTCGACTGAGGCTGTCACGACTCGCGTCGCCCACCCCGGCGAGTGGTTGTGAACGCCGGTGGCGCCCGGCAGGATTGGCGCATGGCCGACTCGATGCCCCTGCCCCGCGCACCCAAGGTGCTCGCCATCGTCCAAGCCGGCGGAAAGGGCTCCCGCATGGGAGCGCTCACCGCCGACCGCGCGAAGCCGGCTCTGCCTTTCGGAGGTACTCACCAACTCATCGACATCACCCTGTCGAACGTCGCCAACTCGGGCATCGGCTCGGTGTGGGTTTCAGTGCAGTACCAGGCCGGTTCACTCGACGAGCACCTCCAGCACGGGCGGCCGTGGGATCTCGACCGCAACGTCGGCGGCTTCCGGCGCGTCGTGCCCGACGAGGTCGACGCCGTGCGCACCGGTGGCTTCGCAGCGGGTAACGCGGACGACCTCTACCGCATCCGCCGGGAGATCGAGCGCGAGGACGCCGACGTCGTCGTTGTCCTGAGCGCCGACCAGATCTTCGCCCTCGACCTGCGCGACGTCATCGCGGCTCACCTCGAGACCGGGGCCGCCTGCACCATCGTCACCACGCAGGTGTCGCGCTCGCAGGCCTCCGACAAGGCCGTCGTCATCACGGACGCCACCGGCAAGGTGACGCGCGTCGAGGAGAAGCCCGAGAACCCGGAGAGCACGACCATCTCGGCGGAGATCTTCGTCTACGAGAAGGACGCCTTCCTCTCGGGCCTCGACAAGGCCGAGAAGGCCACCCGCCCTGACGACGGGAAGGGTGACGACGCCGTCGACGAGACGGGCCTCGGTGACTTCGCGGAGCACCTGCTGCCGCAGATCATCGCGGACGGCCTGGTGCGCACGTACCCGCTCGAGGGGTACTGGAAGGACATGGGGCGACCGGAGTTGTACCTCGCGGCACACCGTGACCTCGTGCGCGGCGTCGTGCGTGTCTTCGACGACGTCGACTGGCCGATGCGGACGCTCGCGACGAACAGGGGCGCGGCGCGGGTCCGTGCGGGGGCCGTGGTCGAGGAGAGCGTCATCTCGCCCGGATGCGACATCGCGGGAACGGTGCGGGGTTCGACGCTCGGCCCCGGCGTCGTCGTGCGCGAAGGTGCCGTGGTCGAGGACAGCGTCATCTTCGACGCGTGCGTCATCGAGCGCGAGGCCGTGGTCAGCACGTCCATCCTCGATGCGAACGTCGCCGTTCGCGCGGGCGTTCGCGTGGGAACGTCGAGCGCCGGTAAGCGAGCCCACGACGACGCGATCGCCGTAGTGGGGCACGACAGTGTGGTGCGATCCGATGTCGTGGCAGGGAGCCAGATCGACCCGGGAAGCACCGTCGCCTGAGGCGCTGACATTGCCGCTCACCTGTGGACAACGACGCCTGCGCAGCGTTGTCCACAGGCCCGAAGGCTGCTCTCGGCAGCGACGAGCCGCCTCGCTCTAGCGTCGGACCATGACGTTCCTCGACGACACCCAGATCCAGGAGGGCGGCGCCGACTTCATTGTGTTCGGTGTGCTCTTCCTTGCCCCCGTCGTGCTGTTCGGCGGCCTGACGCTCTGGCTCATCACGTCACATGCTGCGATGACGAGCCTGCGCAAACGGCCGAGGCTTCTCGTCGACACGTTCGACGGGTGGCGCCGCTGGCGCACGCTCGTCTGGGCACTGCCGGTGCTGGGCCCGCTCGTCTACTTCGTCGCCTGGGTGTCTCGTCGCTCGCAACTGATGCCCGAGCAGTTCGAGGCAGCGCGTGAGCCGTTCCCGGAGATGCCGCCGATCCGCGGTTTCGTGCCGCCAACACCGATGCAGCCGCCGCCGGGGCACCTCCCGCGCCCTGGCTCCGTTCCACCGGCACCGAACGACCCGTGGCAGCCGCCCAGCGACGGCGGCCGGCTCAGGTGAACAGGAAGTCGATCGCGTCGGGCCGTGTGAGGCGCTGTTCGTACTCGCCGACGCCCCCGGGCCACAGGGTGCGGTTCTCTCCGTCGTCATCGAGGTACCAGGACGTGCAGCCGCCTTGGCGCCACACGGATCGTTCGCTGCGCTCGCGCATCTCGCGGGTGAAGGCGGGCACGAGTTCGGGCCGCACCTCGACCGATGACGCTCCGCGGCGGTCGCGCTCGTCGAGCAACCGCATGACGTGGGCGATCTGCGCTTCGACCATGAGCAGAACGCTCGTGTGACCGAGGCCGGTGTTCGGTCCGAGCAGCATGAAGAGGTTGGGGAAGCCCGCCATCGTCACGCCGAGGTAGGACTCGACGCCGCTCTGCCACTCCTCGGCGAACGAACGACCGTCACGTCCGGCGATCTGCAGGTGCGCGTAGGAACCCTTGGGGTCGAAGCCGGTGGCGAGCACGAGCGCGTCGAGCTCGTGGACGGTGCCCTCCTCGGTGACGACGCCGTCGGGCATGACGGCGACGATCGGCTCGGTGACGACGCTGACGTCCTCGCGCACGAGAGCGGGGTAGTAGGTGTCGGAGAGGACGACGCGCTTGCACCCCATTGTGTAATCGGGGGTGAGTTTGCGGCGCAGGTCCGGGTCCTTCACCTGGTTCTTGAGGTGTCGTGACGCTTCGCGCGAGGCGATCTCGAGCAGCTTGGGGTGGCTGTCGAACGCGACGGCGCGCAGATCGTTCTTTCGGCGTAACGCCTCACGGTGAACGCGCATGAGGGCGGGGTGGCGGCGGAAACGGTCGATCGTCGCGTCGGAGTACTCGTCGTTGTTCTGCGGCATGATCCACGGGGCGCTGCGCTGGAAGACGGTGAGGTGCTCGGCGTCCTCGGCGAGCGGCGGGATGCACTGCACGGCAGACGCGCCGGTGCCGATGATGCCGACGCGGCGGCCGAACATCGACGTCTCCTGCGGCCATGACGCGGTGTGGATGAGTTCGCCGCCGAAGGTGTGCAGACCGTCGATGAGCGGGATGTGCGGCATGTGCAGTGCTCCGACGCCGAGCACGAGGGCGCGGGCCGTGACGACGGAGACGGAGCCGTCGCTTCCCATCGAGGTGACCTGCCACGTGCCGGAGGCGTCGTCGTAGGCCGCGGCCTGCATCCACGAGTCGAACCGCACGTGCTCACGCAGGCCGTGCTTCTCGACGACCGAAAGCAGGTAGTCCTGGATGACGTCGCCGCTCGAGTACGTGTGTGACCAGTACGGGTTGAGGTCGAAGCTGAACGAGTACAGGTGGCTGGGCACGTCGCAGGCGACGCCGGGGTAGCGGTTCTCGCGCCACGTGCCGCCGATCTCGTCACCCTTCTCGAGGATGACGAAGCTGCGTCCGGCGGCCTTCAGCGCAACGGCCATGCCGATGCCGGAGAACCCGCTTCCGACGACGACGACGTCCACTTCGGCCACTGCACTCACGCATTCCAACCTAACGGTCTGTGCGCGCCGGGGACGGTACCGACACTGCCCGGTGGCCGCCCGATGTGTGCGGCGTCAGTCGAGATCGACGATGACAGGCGCGTGGTCGCTCGCGCCCTTGCCCTTGCGCTCGTCACGGTCGATCTGCGCGCCCTCGACGCGTTCGGCGAGCGCGGGGGAGCACAGGGCGAAGTCGATGCGCATGCCCTGCTTCTTCGGGAAGCGGAGCTGCGTGTAGTCCCAGTACGTGTAGGTGCCCGGGCCGGGGGTGAAGGGGCGCACGACGTCGCTGAAACCTGCGTCGATCATGGCCTGGAACGCGTCCCGCTCGGGCGGTGTGACGTGGGTCTTGCCTTCGAAGAAGCCCATGTCCCACACGTCCTCGTCGGTGGGGGCGATGTTCCAGTCGCCCATGAGCGCGATCTGGGCCAACGGGTCCTCGGCGAGCCACTTCGCACCGTCGAGTCGGAGCCGTTCGAGCCACTCGAGTTTGTAGGAGTAGTGCGGGTGGTCGATCTCGCGGCCGTTGGGCACGTAGAGCGACCAGGTGCGCACGCCGCCGCAGGTCGCGCCGATGGCGCGGGCCTCGGCCGCGATCGGGTCACCGAAACCCGGCATGTCCTCGAAGCCGATCGAGATGTCCTCGAGCCCGACGCGGGAGGCGATGGCGACGCCGTTCCACTGGTTGAGGCCGTGGTGGGCCACCTCGTAGCCGGCCTCTTCGAAGCGCGCCATGGGGAACTGCTCGTCCTTGCACTTCGTCTCCTGCATGGCGAGCACGTCGACGTCGTGACGCTCGAGGAAGGCGACGACGCGGTCGACGCGGGTGCGGATGGAGTTGACGTTCCATGTGGCGATTCGCATGCCCCAACCCTAGAACGCGCCGCCGACAACCCCCGAAAAGCAGGTGTCCTACATGTACTCCGTCCCATCCGCCCCATCGACCGTGACGGGGAGGCTCTCCTGGAAGTAGGTGAGGGGATGCGCGGCGAACGCTCCCTTTCGGGGATCCCGGATGCGCACTGGGCGGTTGTGGATCCACGGGCCGTACACGTGCTCCCCACCTCGATCGGGGTGTCGATCCAGGGGCGGTTCTTGCAAGAGGTGTCGCCAAGCAATCAGTGTTGCCCAGGCGTCCTGTGGGGTGAAGGGGCACAAGGGAATGTCGGCCCAAACGGTGAGTTGCCACGAGCGAGCTGGGTTCGGGGTCAGATACATGTCACCGACTCCTGCGCAACGCACCTGATGGGGAGATCGGCGGATGGCCGCAAGGCAGTCCGTCACCTTTGCCGCCTCGACGACGAAGGTGGACAGGGAGATGTCCGTGACGCCAATAATGAGCAGTGCTCCCGTCGGAGACTTGTGCGGCTGGTAGTCCCCGAGGCCGTCAAGGTCCGTCACTTGGTCTGGCATCTTCCCTCCGGGTGGTTTCCTCGGCTTCCTCCCCGCCGCCCAAGGGCCTCGATCCAAGGTGGGTAGCGGCGGGCATGCCGCTCAATGACCTTTCATGTGATCTGCGTCATGTGCGAAGTCTGGGGTTCCGGATGACCCGAATTGACCCGTTGCGCTCGCCTCTCGCATGTCAGAGTGAAGCCATGACAACAGCACTCGTCACGGGAGCCAGCGCCGGGATCGGCCGGGAATTCTGCGAACAGCTCGCCTCACGTGGGCACGACCTCGTCGTCGTGGCCCGACGGGCCGAGCGGCTCGAGGAGATCAAGGCCGAGATCGAAGCCCGCCACGGCGTGAAGGTCGAGGTGCTCGCAGCCGACCTCGCCGTCGCGGACGACCTGCGCCGCGTCGCCGAGCGCGTGGGTCGGCGTGACGAACCCGTCGACGTCCTCGTCAACAACGCAGGCTTCGGCGTGAAGACCTCGTTCCTCGACACTCCGGTCGAGAAGGAGATCGAGTCGGTCGACGTCATGGTCAAGGCCGTCGTCGTGCTCACCCATGCCGCGGCGGGCGCGATGGTCGAGCGTCGACATGGCACCGTCATCAACGTGTCGTCGGTCGCGAGCTTCATGGCGAGCGGCACGTACTCGGCCGCCAAGTCGTACGTCACCGTGTTCAGCGAGTCCATCGCGGCGCAGCTGCACGGCACGGGTGTCACCGTCACCGCGCTGTGCCCCGGCTTCACACACACGGAGTTCCACGAGCGCGGCGAGATCCCCGTCGACAAGACCAGCCCGCTGGCCAAGCGGCTGTGGCTCGACGTCGACCGGCTCGTGCGCGACGGTCTCGCCGACGTCGACGCGGGCAAGGTCGTCTCCGTACCCGGCCGCCAGTACAAGGCCATCACCGGCCTGCTGCGCGTCGTGCCGCGCCCGCTCGTGCGCAGCCCGCGTCTGAGCAACCGCCACCGCCCTCGCGAGTGACGTTTCCTAGAATCGCTGCCATGACGAACATCGACGCCGATCGCGCCGCGCTGCTGCAGCTCATCAAGGACCAGGCCATCGTCCACGGAAGGGTGACGCTGAGCTCCGGCAAGGAGGCCGACTACTACGTCGACCTGCGCCGTATCTCACTCTCCGGCGAGGCCGCGCCTCTCGTCGGTCGCGTCATGCGCGACCTGACGTCCGACTTCGACTACGTCGCCGTCGGTGGCCTGACGCTCGGCGCCGACCCGGTCGCCACGTCGATGCTCCACGCCGCGGCCGCCGCAGGTGAGCGTGTCGACGCGTTCGTCGTCCGCAAGGCGGGCAAGGCACACGGTCTTCAGCAGCGCATCGAAGGCCCGTCGATCAAGGGTCGTCGCGTGCTCGTCGTCGAGGACACGACGACGACCGGCGCGTCGCCACTCGAAGCCGTTGCCGCGTGCCGCGAGGAAGGCGCCGAGGTCGTCGGCGTCGCCACGATCGCCGACCGCGCCACCGGCTCCAAGGAGAAGATCGAGGCCGAGGGCCTCACCTACGTCAGCGCGTTCTCGATGGAGGACCTCGGCCTCGCCTGATCGCGTCGCTGAACGCCACACCCCGGATGGCGGGTTTGGCTGAAGATGGAGGCAACGCCCGTTGCACTTTCAGCCACACCCGCCATCTTCGTGCCCGCCGGGGCAACCCACGCCGGGCACAATGGCCGAATGGCCATCCTCATCGATCCCCCGCGCTGGCCCGCGTGGGGCACGATCTTCAGCCACCTCGTCTCCGATTCGTCGCTCGAGGAACTGCACGAGTTCGCCGCAGCCAACGGTGTGCCGCTCGCGGCCTTCGATCACGACCACTACGACGTACCTGAGCGCATGTACGCCGCTCTCGTGGCCGCCGGAGCCGAGGCGGTGCGCGAGACGGAACTCATCCGTCGCCTCATCAAGGGCGGGATCCGGGTGCGCGCCACCGAGCGCACCCCGAAGCGCAAGGCTGCGACGACGCGGGCGCGCGACGCATGGCCGAAGCTCCTGCCCGGCGCGCCGCAGGTCGGCGCCGACCTCATCGAGCGCTGGAGCGAGCCGCACCGGCACTACCACGACGTGCGTCACCTCGTCGGGACGCTCGACGCCCTCGCCCGCCTCGGTTGCGACGATCGCAGCGTCCTGCTCGCCGCCTGGTTCCACGACGCGGTGTACGACGGCGCCCCGGGCCAGGACGAGGAGGCGTCCGCTCAGCTCGCCCGCGAGCAGCTCACGCCGCTCCTTCCCGCCGACGAGGTCGCGGAGGTCGAGCGACTCGTGCGTCTCACGATCACCCACGACCCGGCCGACGGCGACGAGCGCGGAGCGCTCCTGAGTGACGCCGATCTCGCCGTCCTCGGCGCCAATGCCGGGCGCTACGACGTCTACGCCCGCGACGTGCGCCTCGACTTCGACCACCTCGACGACGCCACGTTCCGCGCCGGTCGCATCGAGGTTCTCGAAGGCCTCCTACGCGCGAAGCGGCTGTTCCGCACGGAACTCGGTCACGACCTCTGGGAGGACGCCGCCCGCGCGAACCTCGAGCGGGAACTGGCTTCGTTGCACCGCTACAGCGCCTGAAGGGTTGTCAGACACGGCCACACGGTCGCTCAAGAACGGGCGGAATGGCGAGGAAGGATCCGATCTGCGGAACGCTCGGAATCGCCGCGCCCACCTCGTCTAGCGTCGAAGGCCCATTCGAGGCGGTGAGCCGCCCGACGCGACGAAGGAGTGATGGCCATGGCGGGCAAGGTCGTCCTCGTCGGCGGTGGGCCGGGTGCGCTCGATCTCCTCACGCTGCGCGCGGTTCGCGAGCTGGAGCGCGCCGACGTCATCGTCGCCGATCGGCTCGGTCCGCGTGACGAACTGGGCAGCCTCGACCTCTCGGCGCGCATCATCGACGTCGGCAAGTCGCCGCACCATCACCCCGTGCCGCAAGACGAGATCAACGCGACCCTGGTGCGCGAGGCGCGGGCCGGCCGGTACGTCGTGCGCCTCAAGGGCGGCGACCCCTATCTGCTCGGCCGCGGTGGCGAGGAGTACCTCCACTGTCGGGCACACGACATCGAGGTCGACGTCGTTCCGGGCGTGACGAGCGCGGTCTCTGCGCCGCTCGCCGGCGGAATCCCCGTGACGCACCGGGGTGTGTCGGCAGGCGTACTCGTCTTGTCCGGTCACGACGACCTGTCACTCCCGGCCCTGGCCGCATGGCCCCACACCATCGTCGTCCTCATGGGGATGGGGCGTCTCGCGGAGCTTGCTGCGGGGCTCGTCGACGCGGGCAAGAGCCCCGCGACGCCTGCGGGCGTCGTGCACCGGGCGTGGACGCCGGCTCAACGCGTCGTCAAGGCAACGCTCGCCGACATCGCCGCACGCTGCGCCGAGGGCGGTATCGGTAACCCGAGTGTCATCGTCATCGGTGACGTCGTCGACGCGCTCGGTGACGAGCAGATCGCAGCCCTCAGCCACAACATCGAAGGGGAGCGCCCATGACGCAGGATCTTGCCGGACGCCGCATCGTCCTCACCGCCCAGCGCCGGGCCGAGGAATTCGCCGGAGCACTCGAACGACGTGGCGCTGAGGTGATCCACGCGCCGACCATGTCGCACGTCCCTCACGTTGACGATGCCGAACTCAACGCTCGGACAGGGGAACTCGTCGACAAGAAGCCTGAGCTCGTCGTTGTCACGACGGCGATCGGTTTTCGCGGGTGGCTCGAGGCAGCCGAGGCGGCCGGGCAACGCGAAGCGCTCGTCGAAGCTCTCGCAGGCGCTCGCATCCTCACCCGCGGACCCAAGGCCCGCGGTGCCGTTCAGGGCGCCGGGCTCGAGGTCTCCTGGAGTGCCGAAAGTGAAACAGCAGACGAGGTGAAGCGTCATCTGGCGACCCTCGATCTGCGCGGCACGCGTGTAGCCGTGCAGCACCACGGCGCAGGGTCCGACGGCGTCGACGAGCAACTGCGCGACTCGGGCGCCGACGTCGTCTCGCTCGTCGTCTACCGCTGGGGCCCGGCTCCCGACCCGCAGGCCGTCGAGCGTGCCGTCCACCTCGTCGCGCGCGGCGGGGTGGACGCCATTGCCTTCACGGCAGCCCCCGGCGCGGATGCCTTCTTCACCGCAGCGCACCTCGCCGGGTTTCGGGACGAGGTCGTCGCCGCACTGCGGGAGGGGCGTGTCCGCGCGGCCGCCGTGGGCGACACGACGGCCGCGCCACTGCGTGCCTACGGCATCGAACCGCTCGTACCGGAGCGCTTCCGCCTGGGAGCGCTCGTCAAACTCGTCATCGCCGAACTCGGTCGGGACGCCTCGTGACGCCCAACCCGAGCGCCGGCGAAGCAGTAACGCCGGCGAGCAGGGCATCGACCCGACGCGCCGTCGTCCTCGTCGCCCACGGGACGGCGAACGAACGGGGCCGGCAGGTCGTTCTCGACCTCGTCACCGCCGTGCAGAACCGACGGCCGGAACTCGATGTCACCGACGCCTACGTCGACGTGCAGGAGCCACGCGTCGCCGACGTTGTCGCTCAACTCGCCCCCCGCTACGACGAGGTCGTCGTCGTGCCGCTGCTCTTCTGCGGCGGGTACCACGTCCGTGTCGACGTGGGGAAGGCCGTCGATGCGTGGCCGAACGCCCGCTCGACCGGCGCCCTGGGTCCGTCGCGCCGAATCGCCGACCTGCTCGTCCAACGCCTGACCGAGGCAGGCGTCGAGCGCCGGGATCCTGTTGTCATGGCCGCCGCCGGTTCCAGCCGGCTCGAGGCCGCGGCCGACGCCCGCGCTCAGGCGCGCCTGCTCGCCGAGGCGTGGGGTGCCGAGGTCGATGTCGCGTTCGGTTCGGCCGGCACGCCCGCAGTGCCCGACGCGGTCAACGCCAACCGCGACCGGCCCGGTGCTCGCGTCGCCGTCGCCTCGCTCCTGCTCGGGGAGGGCCACTTCTCCGAGAAGCTGCGCCGATCGGGTGCTGACATCGTCACCGAGCCGCTGGGCGCCGCCCCCGAGGTGGTCGAGCAGATCCTCGCGCGTCTCTACGAGGCCTGAGCCTGCAGCCGAGCAGCACGCCCTACGATCGTCGCCATGAAGCATCCCGCCGCCGTTCCCCTTCTGGCCGTGGCCGCCGTCCTGTTCTGGGCGTGGTCGATCTACGGTTTCGTCGCCGGTGTGCTCAACGGCTACGGCGACGGATCGGGCGGTAACGCCGGCCGTCTGGGCGCCGCCGCAGGCGTCCTCATGACGGGTCTGGTCGCGCTCGCGGCGACGATCTACCTCGTCAAAGCGCTCAAGGTGCGCCGCGGTCGGTGAACCGGGCCGCCCCGCACAGCGTGATCGGTGCGCACTGTTCGGCTAGGGTCGAACCAACCAAGCTGATACTCCGGCACACACGTTCAATTGGAGCCTTGTCATGACGTGGGTCATCATCCTTCTTCTCATCATCGTCGCGCTCGCCGTGGCTGCCGTTGTCATGTACAACGGCCTCGTCAAGCAGCGCAACACGGTGCAGGAGGCGTGGCACCAGATCGATGTCGAACTGACGCGCCGCCACGACCTCATCCCGAACCTCGTCGAGACGGTCAAGGGCTACGCGCAGCACGAGGCCAAGACGCTCGACGACGTCATCCGCGCTCGCGGCGCTGCCGTCAACACGCACGGTTCGCCCGACCACGCCGCTGACGCGGCCGCTGCGGAAGGCGAGCTGACGCAGGCCCTCGGTCGCCTCATCTCGGTCTCCGAGGCCTACCCGGACCTCAAGGCCAACCAGAACTACCAGCAGCTCATGGGCGAGCTGTCGGCCACCGAGGACCGCATCGCCTCCGCGCGTCGCTACTACAACGCCTGCGTGCGTGACCTGAACTCGAAGGTCGACTCGATCCCGACGAAGTTCATGGCCGGCCCCGCCGGTGTGACGAAGGCCGAGTACTACGAGGCCGACGAGGCCACGAAGGGCGCGCCGCAGGTCAACATGACGAACGCGGAGGCTCCGTCGGTGCAGTTCGACGCCCCGCAGAGCCAGCAGCGTCCGTACAACGAGCAGCCGCAGCTGCCGCCGTCGCAGATGCCGTACCCGACGCAGGGTGGCCAGTCGAACACGTTCCAGGCTCCTGGTCAGCAGGGCTACGGGGTGGAGTACCCCGAGCAGCGCAAGTGATCCGATCCCGACGACGCCCCGAATCGCAGCAGCGGTTCGGGGCGTCGCCCGTTTCCGCTTCCCGGCTGCGGATGATGAGTCGGACGAGCGAGGCCGAGGCCCAGCAGGCGGCCTCCGACGACCCGATGAAGTACCTGTGGGCCACCGAGGGTGCCTTCCGGATGCTCACCCTCGCGTATTCGCTCTTCATCCACACGGGCGCCGTCGATCACTACACGCGCCCGCACCTCGCGACGGCGCTCATCGCCGTGCAGTGCATCTGGTCGGGTGTCGTGGCCCTCGCGCTGTTCGCACGCCCGCGGTGGCGTTCCTGGCTCGTCGCGGGCGACATCGTCGTGACGCTCGGACTCATGTACGCGACGTGGATCGTCGCCGACGCGAGCTGGTGGGACCACAACCAGAGTCTGCCGACGACGATGTGGGCCACGAACGCCGTGCTGGCCGCCGGCATGCAGTGGGGCGTGACGGCGGGCTTCCTCGCCGGCGTCGGTGTTTCCCTCGCAAGCCTTCACATCGGCGACGATCTGTCGTGGATGGTGCGTTCGCCGACGATGCCGATTCTCGTGAGTTCCGGCATCGCAGCCGGTGTCGGGGGTGTCGGTGCGCGACGCTCACACGCTCAACTCGTCGCCGCTCTCGAGCTGCGTGCCCGTGCGGCCGAGCGAGAGCGGCTCGCGCGAGAGGTGCACGACGGCGTGCTCCAGGTGCTCGCGCTCATGGGGCGTAAGGGCCCGTCGTTCGGTGCGGAGGGCGCGGCCCTCGCGCAGTTGGCCACCGAACAGGAACGGGCGCTGCGCACCCTCATCGCCGACGTCGACGAAGCGCCGATCGCAGCGGCTCGAACGACCTCCGAGCCGTCCGGCGGATCGATGGACGATGCACCGCTCGACTTACGCCGTGAGCTCCTCGCACTGGCTGGTGACCGTGTTCGCGTCTCGGCAGGTTCGTCGCCCGTGCTCCTCGACGCCGCTCGAGCTGGGGAGTTGCTCGCCGCGACGAAGCAGGCGCTCGCCAACACCGAACGTCACGCGGGGGAGCACGCCACGGCCTTCGTCCTCCTCGAAGACCTCGACGACGAGGTGACGCTCACCGTCCGCGACGACGGCCCCGGCATTCCCGACGGCCGCCTCGCCGAAGCCAAGGCGCAAGGCCGCATGGGGGTAAGCCGGTCGATCGTCGGACGCGTCGAGTCGATCGGGGGCCGGGCGTATCTCGAGGCAGCACCGGGGGAGGGCGTCGAGTGGGAGTTCACGCTGCCGCGTTGAGTCACCTTGCCGAGGGCCAGCGCGAGAGGATGGGCACATGACTTCCGACGGTGCCGCCCCCACCACGCGACTCATGGTGGTCGACGACCACCCGATGTGGCGCGACGCCGTCGCGCGTGACCTGCGCGAGCACGGCTACGACGTCGTCGCGACGGCCGGCTCCGTGCGTGAGGCTGTGGATCGTGCCAAGGCAACCTCGCCCGACCTCGTCCTCATGGACATGAACCTGCCCGACGGCAACGGCACCGATGCCACGACGGCCATTCGCGCGGTTTTCGACGACGTCAAGATCCTCGTGCTGTCTGCGTCGTCCGAGCGCACGGACGTGCTCGACGCCGTCCGGGCCGGAGCGTCCGGCTACCTCCTCAAGAGCGCCGGCGCCGAGGAACTGCTCACGGCCGTCCACGACACGGCGCAGGGACGCGCCGTTTTCACCCCGGAACTGGCCGGCCTCGTCCTCGCCGAACTGCGCGGACGCGAGCGCGAGGAAAGCCCCGATCCCACTGCCGTGCTCACACCCCGCGAGACGGAGGTGCTGCGCATGGTCGCCAAGGGCCTGGCATCGAAGCAGATCGCCACCCGCCTCGGCCTGAGCCACCGCACCGTCGACAACCACATCGCCTCGACGCTGCGGAAGCTGCAACTGGGCAACCGCGTCGAGCTCGCCCGTTTCGCGCTGGAGAACGGGCTCGACTGACGCTGCTGTTCACTCGGGTGAGCGTGCACAGATCACCCAGGCCACCTGAGTAGCACTACTCAGGCCCGCGAGTCCCGTCGTCGCGAGGCTTGAGGCATGAACACACAGCAGCCGTACGGCACCCCCCAGGCCCCCCGTCCCGACCACCCCACGTCCTTCCCACCGCCGCAGCCCATGAACGTTGCGGCGGCGCCGTCACGTCCGTCGCACACCGAGTACCCGCAGCACGCGCAGACCCTCATCAGCAACAACGCGGACGCTGCCGCACGCGGAAGCCAGGGTCCGTGGAGCGGCCCGATCCCGCCTCAGGGCGCTCAGCAGTACGTCCCGCCGTTCCAGGGCGGCCACTCCGGCGGTCCGATGTCCCCCGGCGGTCCCGGTGGCGCCGGCTTCGCCGGCCGGCCGCCCTACGATCAGACGCCGACTCCTCCGGCCCCGCGTGAGCCGCGCTTCAGCCGCGAGCAGATGGTGGCCGCGCTTCTCGCGGCCGCCGGTATCGCAGTGACGCTCATCGGCGTCGTCCTTCTGCTCGCAATGGCCGCTCGTGAGGGCTTCCTCACCCCGCCGGTCCGTGTCGGTGGAGGCGCCGTTCTCGTCGGTGCCCTCGCCGCTGCCGCGCAGTGGGTTCGGCCCCGTCCGGGAGGTCGCATCGGTTCCGTCGCTCTCCTCACGACTGCGGTCGCCGGAGCCTTCTTCGACGTCGTCGCCGTGACGCGCATCTACGACTGGATCCCGCTCACGGCCGGCCTCGGTCTCGCGCTCGTCGTCGCAGCGGCAGCTAGCTTCCAGGCTCTGCGCTGGGACGAGAAGTGGCTCTTCATCGCTGTGACGATCGGCGTCGCGGCGCTTGCGCCCTACCTCACGGGCGGCATCACGGCGACGTTGGTCGGATTCCTCGCCGTGCTCCAGATCGCCGGTGCCATTCCCGAGATCACCAAGGGCTGGGACGAAACGGCGCTCGCCCGCACGATCCCCGTGTCGTTCGCCGGCATGTTCTGGGTGGCGCTCGAGGCGTCATCGACCCGCACGCTCGTCTTCGGTGCGTCGACGATCGCGGCCGTCGGCCTGCTCACCGCGGTTCAGGCCGGTCTCACGCGTCGTGACGCCATCGGCGCTCCGGTGGCACTGGCCGCCTCGTGGATTCCGCTGTGGGTCTTCGCCGGCTTCGAAACCGGAATGCGTTCGGCCCTCGTCGCCTCGATCATGGCCGTCGTGGCGCTCGGCGGCTTCGCCGTCCTGCGGACGAGCGGTTCCACCGTTCGGATCGCGACGCTCGTGCTCGCCGGTGTCAGCGCCGTCATCGCCGGTGTCTCTGCCGCCCAGGCCGACTGGTTCGCGATGCCGTTCCTCGTCATTGCCGTCGTGCTCATGGCCGTGCACGCTCGCGTTCCCGGCCCGATCGTCGCAGGTGGCGCCGTCATCGCGTTCTTCCTCGGATTCATGGCGCAGGGGACGGTCACCGCGTACGTGGACTTCTTCTACCGCAGCCGCGTCACCGACATGACGATGCAGACGCTCGTCACCGGGCTGATGTTCGTTGCCTTCGCAGCACTCACGGTTCCCGCCGTGCGTGGACGCAAGCTCGACGCCACGTATGCCCAGTTCCTGCTCGTCGTCGGCGGTTTCGCCGGGATCGTCGGCACGGCCATGACGATGCTGAGCGTCTTCGGTAAGACACCGACGGGCTTCTTCCTCGTGCACCTCGCCATCACGGTGATGTCACTGGCGCTCGCGGCCCTCGTCCTCACGTCCGGTCTGAGCCGGCCGCGTCACCTGACGGCGTCGATGGGCTGGGGTCTGGCGCTCGTCGGCTGCGCGCTCGTGAAGCTGTTCATCTTCGACCTGCAGTACATGGGCTCGATGACGAAGGCTTTCACCTTCATGGCCGCGGGCCTCGTTCTTCTCGCCGCGGGTACGAAGTACGCCCGGATCTACGGCGAGGCAGCCGCCGAGCGCAAGCGCGGCGAGCAGGCCGGACCGCAGGAGTTCGGCCCTCACGCACCGGCGTCGTTCTGAGAAAGGAGCCGTGCGGCGCAGCCGGTGCGCGAAGGGCGGGTGAGGTGGCCAGGGGGCTCCTCACCCGCCCTTCGTCATGTCGGGCGGCGTCGTTCGTCAGTTGGCGACGGCGAAAGCCTTGCCCGAGGAACTCGTGCACGACGAGGCGCGCTTGCCGTTG
Source organism: Dermacoccus sp. Tok2021 (assembly GCF_019895135.1). Classification (NCBI taxonomy): domain Bacteria; kingdom Bacillati; phylum Actinomycetota; class Actinomycetes; order Micrococcales; family Dermacoccaceae; genus Dermacoccus; species Dermacoccus sp. Tok2021. The sequence continues at coordinate 50,199 of NZ_JAGTHU010000010.1, read as the reverse complement.
AACTCGCCGGTGGAGCACTGGTACTTCTCACCCTTGTACTCGACCGATTCGTTGGCGGCCTGGTCGCTCTTGCCACCGAACGCGTTCCACACGCCCTTCGCGTCGTCGCAGCTCATGCCGATGACGGAGGTCGTGGCTTCCTTGCCGTCGACAGAGATCTTGCAGTCGCCACCGGCCTGCGACTGCATCGACTCGAGACTCTTGGACGCCGAGGCCAGCTGGTCGTCGGCGTTGGCACTCGTGTCGCCGCCGGCACTCGTGGCCGCGGAACTCGCGCTGGAGGCGGCCTTGCTGGCTGTCGTCGCGGCGTCCTTCGCCTTCTCCTTGTCGTCCGACGAACAGCCGGTGACAGCGAGCATGCCGATCAGGGCCGTGGCTGCCAGAGCGGAGCGTGTGTTCTTCATCGAGATCTCCCCCCTCGTGGTGTCGTGAGTGTTTTGATCATGGCATCCACAGGGGTGAGCGCGGGGGAAACACCGCATGACATCGCGGGTAGCGTGAAGCGCATGTCCGACCTGTTCTGCCCGGCCCGCTTCTTCGTCGCGCGTCACGGTGACGCTGCCTACGAGACTCCGCGCGGTGTCATCACGGAGGCCGGCGGGTGGCTCACGCCGCTGGGCCTTTCGCAGGCGCGGGAGCTGGGGGAGAGCCTGCGGACCGAGAACATCGCGACGGTGGTGTGCTCCAACGTCGCCCGGGCGCAGGAGACGGCCCGCGTCGCCGCCGAGATGCTGGGCGTCGACTGGACGAGCCTGCCCGGCTTCGAGGAGTACCGCGTCGGGGAGCTCGTCGGTCAGCGGTTCGGTGACGCCGGCATGCAGCGCGTGCTCGCCGCCTGGATGGACGGTGACCTCGACGCCGCCTTTCCCGGAGGGGAATCGGGCCTCGACGTGGTGAACCGGTACCGAGAAGCCTTGCGGGACCTCGCCGATCAGTACCGCGGCGAGAGCGTGCTCGTCATCAGCCACGGCGGCGTGATGTCGCTCGCGCTACCGCGTCTGTCGGCGAACGTGCGCAACGACCTCGCGCGGCGTCAGTACATTCCGAACGCCGTGCCCGCCGAGGTGCTCGTCGACGCCGACAGCTTCCGCATCGAGCACTGGCCCGGGAAGGCGGACAAGAGCGTCATCTGACGCTGCCACTGCACGGTAAAGGCGGGTTGGCGCAGGGCCTTTAGGACCCGAGCTGTCCGGCCCATCCGCGCGGGAGGTCGAGCCAGGTGGCCATCGTCGCGAGTTCTCGCTCCAGGGCGCCGGCCGCTTCCGGGTGGCGCGTGAGCGCACCCGGCTCCCAGTGCACCGCGTGGGCTCGGAGGACGCCGTTGGCCCGGTCCGCCTTGAGGTCGACACGGGCCACGAGGTGCTCGCCGAAGAGGAACGGCAGCACGTAGTAGCCGTACTGACGCTTCTCGGCGGGTGTGTAGATCTCGAGCCGGTAGCGGAAGTTCCACAGCGCCTCGGTACGTTCGCGCTGCCACACGAGCGAGTCGAACGGCGACAGGAGCGCCTCTGCCTCGACGCGCCGCGGAGTTTTCGCATCGACGTGGCGCCACGCCGGCTTGTCGAAGCACTCGACGTCGACGGGCTCGAGTTCGCCGGCGCGCACGAGATGGTCGATGGCCGGCACGACCTGTGCCGTTTTGAGTCGGAAGTAGTCGCGCAGGCACAACACCGTGCCCACGCCGTGCGCGATCGCGCTGCGGCGCACGAGGTCGACGACGTCGTCGAAGAAGTCGACGTCGTCGCCGGCCGGCGGGGCGAGAAGCGGTTCGGGGGAGAAGAAATCCTCCGCGACGGCGCTCGTGGCGATCTCACGGGGTAGGACGCGCTCGAGGCTCGCGTACCGGCGCTCGAACTGACGGGTGCGCCCTGCCGACGTGATGCGCCCGGCCCAGAACAGGTGCTCCAGCGCAGCCTTGATGAGGGACCAGTTCCAGCCCCAGTGCTCGCGCGAGAGTTCCTCGTCGTGCGCGAGTTCCGCCTCGATCGTCTTCGCCGTGGCGGGAGCGTGCGTCGTCACGTACTCGTAGACGCGCTCCACGAGCTCCGGGTGGTCCGCCGCGACGCGACGCATGCCGCCCCACGCGTCGGAGTGAGCGCGCGCCATGCGGTGACGCAGCAGCGGCCACACCTGCGGGGAGACGAGGCTGGCCTCGTGCGCCCAGTACTCGACGAGACGGCGCGGCGCGCGATCGCGCAGAGCGTCAAGGGCGGCCGGGTCGTAGGGACCGAGACGGCTGAAGAACGGCAGGTAGTGGCTGCGCGTGAGCACGTTGACGCTGTCGATCTGCACGACCTGAAGTCGCGCCGCGGTCGCGCTCAGGTGGCGGGTGGTGACCTCGTCAGGACGCGGGCGCGCGAAGCCCTGCGCCGCGAGGGCGATGCGACGAGCCTGGGAGGCACTGATGCGACGCGGCGAACTCATGCCCGGAGCCTAGCGGCGACCACCGACACCGGTCGTCACGGCAGAAAATGCGCCGCGGGGCATCGTGGGGTGCGGCGGGCGTTTCTATTACCGCGCCCCGCGTCGGTACCGTGAACGCATGGACGAGGTGAGGCGCCACGCGCGCAAGAACATGATCCGCGGCGCCGTGATGCTGTGGATCGTCGCACCGCTCTTCATCGGTGGCGGCATCGCGCTCATCACCAACCTCGCGAACGACGGCCACCGGGGCGCCCTCGTCATCACCGGCGTCGTCATCTGGGCGATCCTCTCGCTCATCGTTCTGCTCGGCGGGTTCGGCTCCCTCCTCATCGGTGTCTTCCTGTGGTGGAAGGCGCGCCAGGAGCGTCCGGTCGTGACGACGAACGTGTCGCGCTCGGAGCGCGACGAGGTGCTGCGAGACCTTCGCGGCGGAGCGCGCAGCGCGGAACCCACGCCGCCGGCGGACGATTCGCTGGAGCCCGGCGCGCGCCGGTAAACTTCGCAAGTTATGTGCACGCGGGGGTGCGGGACGGCTCGTCGTCCGGCACCCGGCAATTCGAACGAGGTGTGACGTGCCGGTCGGCAAGGTCAGGTTCTTCAACGCCGAAAAGGGTTTCGGCTTCGTCTCCGGCGACGACGGCGACGACGTCTTCCTGCCCGCGAGCGCGCTCCCAGCGGGCGTCACCCAGCTGCGTGGCGGCACGCGCGTCGAGTACAGCGTCGCCCAGGGCCGCAAGGGCGCTCAGGCCATGCACGTCGAGGTGCTCGAGAAGATGCCCTCCATCGCCGAGCGCAAGCGCAAGCCCGCCGAGCAGATGAGCGTTATCGTCGAAGACGTGATCCGTCTGCTCGACGACCTGTCCTCCGGTCTGCAGAAGGGGCGCTACCCCGACCGGTCCCATTCGAACAAGATCGCGGCGGTGCTGCGCGCCGTTGCCGACGACCTCGAGGTCTGAGACCCATGACTGAACCCGCAGTGGCCGAACCGGAGCGCGTCGAGGACTTCGCCGCCGACGCCGAGGTGACCGCACCGACGTCCGAGGCACCTCGTGCGACGCGCGCTCGCCGCGCCAAGGCCGTCAAGCACGACGCCGTTCTCGCGAGCGAGGCGGCGCAGAAGCTCGCGCTCGAGGCCGTCACCGCCATCGCCGATCCGGGCGCCGTCGGCGAGCATGTCGACTTCGTCATGGACGCGGAGCGTCTCGGAACGCACTACTTCGCGAGCAACGCCAAGGGCTACCCCGACTGGCGCTGGGCCGTCACGGTGGCCCGTGCGCCGCGCGCCAAGGTGGCCACGGTCTGCGAGACCAACCTCATGCCGTCCGCGACGTCGGTGCTCGCGCCCGAGTGGGTGCCGTGGGCCGACCGCCTCGCGCCGGGCGACCTCAGCGCTGGTGACGTCCTTCCCTACAAGGAGGACGACCCGCGCCTCGAGGCAGGCTTCGAGGCCACCGGTGACGAGGACGTCGACCAGGTCGCCTTCTTCGAGCTCGGCCTCGGCCGCAAGCGCGTGCTCTCGGCCGAGGGCCGTGACGAAGCGGCGCAGCGTTGGTACGACGGCGATCACGGCCCGAGCGCCGAGGTGGCCCGCAAGGCCCCCGCGCAGTGTGGTTCGTGCGGCTACTTCGTGCCGATGGCGGGCGTGCTGCGTCAGCAGTTCGGCGTCTGCGCCAACGACTGGTCGCCCGCCGACGGCAAGGTCGTTGCGCTCGACTTCGGCTGCGGTGCGCACTCCGAGGTGGAGATGCAAGCCCCCGAGGCCCACGACCACCAGGACGCTCCGGTGCTCGACGAGTTCGACGCCGACCTCGAGGTCGAGAACGCCGAGACCGACACCTCGGCTGCGACGAGCGACAAGGCGAACGAGAGCGAGTCGCCGCAGGCCTGAGCCCGCCTCGTGGCATCGAGGGAGGATTTCTTCCCTTGTGGTGCCCAAGGCCGTCGCCTACGCACACGACGGGAAGGTTTCTTCCCTTCTAGTGTCCGAGAACCCGGCCCATGACGAAGGCCGCTCACCTCGTGAGGTGAGCGGCCTTCGTCATGCTCGCACGGTGCGTCAGACGGTGGGTTCGCGCCACTTGCGCTCGAACGGCAGGCGCCAGCCCCGCGGTGCGATGAGCTGGTGGATCTGGTTGGGGCCGTAGGTGCCCGGGTCGTACGGGCGCACCGGCGGCGGGTTGTCGAGCAGCGGTTGGCTGACCTCCCACAGGCGCTCGATGCCGTCGGCCGTCGTGAACAGGGTGTGGTCGCCGCGGATGGCGTCGTAGATCAGACGCTCGTAGGCCTCGAGTGCGCCTCCGGCCCAGTCGGTGTCGCCCATGGCGAACTGCATCGACAGCTTGTCGAGGCGGAAGCCCGGCCCGGGGCGCTTGCCGTAGAAGCTGAGCGACATGCGGGCCTTGTCGGCGAGGTCGAACGTCAGGTGGTCGGGGCCGTGCTGACCGACGCCCGATCCGCTCGGGAACATCGACTTCGGGGGCTCCTTGAAGGCGATCGAGATGATGCGTGCGCCCTCGGCCATCTTCTTGCCGGTGCGCAGGTAGAACGGCACGCCGGCCCAACGCCAGTTGTCGATGTAGCACTTGAGCGCGATGAACGTCTCGGTCTCGCTCTCGGGGCCGACGCCCTTCATGTCGCGGTAGCCGAGGTACTGCCCGCGCACGACGTCCTCGGGGTTGAGCGGCATCATCGAGCGGAAGACCTTGTTCTTCTCCTCGGTGATGGCATCAGGCTCGAGTGACGTCGGCGGTTCCATCGCGGTGAACGCGAGCACCTGGAACAGGTGCGTGACGACCATGTCGCGGTAGGCGCCCGTGGACTCGTAGAACTCGGCGCGCGTCTCGAGACCGAGCGTCTCGGGCACGTCGATCTGCACGTGGTCGATGTTGTTGCGGTGCCAGATCGGCTCGAACAGGCCGTTCGCGAAGCGGAACGCCAGGATGTTGAGCGCCGCCTCCTTGCCGAGGAAGTGGTCGATGCGGAAGATCTGGCTCTCGTCGAAGTACTCGTGGACCGCGGCGTTGAGCTTCTTCGCGCTCGCGAGGTCGGTGCCGAAGGGCTTTTCCATGATGACGCGGCTGCGTTCGACGAGCCCCGCCTGGTGCAGCTCGGCGAGGACGGAGAGGGCGGCCTTCGGCGGGACGCTGAGGTAGTGCAGGCGCTGGCTGCCCTGCGGGAAGTGCGACTCGGCCTCTTCGACGGCCTTGCGCAGGGCGTCCGGGCCTGCGTCGGAGCGGACGAAGGTGAGGCGGTCGTCGAAGTCGTCCCACTGCTGGTCGGTGACCGGGTGGGAGGAGAACTCGGCGATGGCGGTACGCGCGAACTCGCGGAACGACTCCGTGTCGAAATCCTCGAGCGACGTCCCGACGACGCGCAGGTCGTCACACAGGTCGCTGGCGAACAGGTGGAGCAGCCCGGGAAGGAGCTTGCGTCGAGCGAGGTCGCCGGTGGCGCCGAACAGGACGACGGTGGTTGCTGGTGCTGGCATGGCCCCAGCATTGCCGCTGGGCGGGCAAAAGGGAAGGCGCGCTCATCCGTGCGCGCGCGGCGCGTGAAGGCCGTGGCTCACGTGCGATGAGCCACGGCCTTCACGCGCAGGAGTGCGCCGTCATGCGAGACCGAGGCCGCGGCGTCCGATCTCGTTGAGGTCTGCTTCGGTGAAGCGTCCCTCCCAGTCGACCTCGTAGTTCTCGTCAGGGAAATCGCTCGGGCTGGCGCCCGTTGCGAAGGCCTCGCGAACACTGGCGCTGTACGCCTCGTTGCGCGGGCACCAGGGGGCGGCGGGGATGTACATGACGTTGCCCCAGCCCTCCTGGTTGGTCACGTCCTCGACGGCGTGCACCATGTCGCAGTGCCACCAGACCGAGTCGCCGGCTTCGACGTCGGGGATGACCGACAGAGCCTCCATGAGGTGAGGGTGCCACTTCCAGTTGCACGGGAAGACCTGGCCGACGGTGACCCCGCACATGTCGTCGTCAGGTACGTCCTCGACGAGCGGTCGAAGCATGAGGTAGGCCATCGCCTCGGGGATGGGCACGCTCTGCAGGACGCCCTGGTCGTTCTTCATGTCCGACAACGCGGTCCAGCCCTGGAAAGTGCGGAAGGCCGAGCACATCGTCGAACCGGGGTACTGCGGCCCCGACGTGCGGTGAGCGGCATCCCAGGGGTCGTATTCCTCGGGACGACCGTCGAAGAGTGGCGCGAAGTGCCTCTGGTACTCCTCGGTCATCCACAGGTCGAGCGTTCCCGGGTCGAGGTGTGCTCCGAGGCCGGCGGAGTCCGCGCCCGGAGGGCGACGGCGGATGCGGTCCGGGTAGAGCGAATCGCGGTTCGGGTCGAACCACTGCTGCCCGTCGGACTCGCTGGTCCAGACGCTGTTGAGGAAGGCTTGGACGGTTGCCATCCGTTCGCTCTGGCGGGCTTGCATCTGCGGCTTGCTCCAGTAGATCGGGTAGATCTCAGGCTTCGAACCGACGGTGCCGAAGAAGTCGTCGCCGGGGCCGCGGTAGTTCTCGAAGAAGGCGTTCTTCTCGACGTAGTCGACGATCTGGGCATCCCACTCCAGGGCCTGTTCGCGGGGGAAGTGCCCCTTGATCACGGCGCACCCGCGGCGGCGGATCTGCTCGCGCAGGGTGTCGCGCTTCGAATCGTCGAGGAGGTCTTCGTACCGCACGACCGGCCAGGGGTTCTCACCGCGTGCCTTCATCTCCTTGAGTTCTTCGACCTGGTCCGCGACGCGCTTCTCGACGACCTCGAAGACCTCTTCGACCGTGCGTCCCGACGCCTCGACGCGGGCGCGCAGTGCGGCCTTGATCTCTTTGATCGCCCCACGCAGGTCGTCGGGCGTGGACTGCCAGTGGGGAAGCTCCCTGGCCTCGGGGGCAGGCGACATCGTCACGGCGATCCTTTCGTAAAGGAGGTTTACAAACTAGGTGTCGTCAATCTAAGGCGCCCCCTCGCTTTTGTAAAGAGGGTTTACGATTCAGGGGTGACTGACACCGGCTCCCATCTCGTCCGAGCGTCGACCGATCGTCGAGTGCTCACGGTGTTGGTGCACGAGCGGGAGGCGACGCGTGCGTCGCTGGCCGAATCCGCGGGCCTCTCACGTCCCACCGCCGCGACGTCGGTGTCACGTCTCGTCGCTGCGGGCCTGGTCGAGGAAACGGGGGAACGCACGTCCGGGCGCGGACGGTCGACGGCGATCGTGCGTCTCGCGCCGCAGGTGGGGGTGGCGCTGGCGCTCGTCGTGGCGCCGGTCGGGGTCAGCGGTGTCGTAGTCGACATCCACGGTGACGAAATTGCCCGTGCACGCTCCGTCGACGGCCCACACGAGCAGCGACTGACTCGAGTGGCCAAGGCGGTCTTGGCCCGAGTTTCGCGAGACGGCCTCGTACCCGTGCGGTGCGCTGCCGTCTCGGTGGCTGATCCTGTCGACCGGCACACGGGGCGGGCGGTGCAGCTACCCGACGAGCCGTTCCTTGTCGGCGAACTCGACGCTCGCGCGGCGCTGGCTGACCTGTGTGACGACGTCATCGTCGACAACGACGTCAACTGGGCCGCGAACACGCTCGTCGAGGAAGGGTGTGTTGGACTCATCCATCTCGGTGACGGGCTGGGCGCCGCGATCGTCGAGGACGGCCGTGTGTTGCGAGGCGGTCGCGGTCTCGCCGGGGAGATCGGGCACATCGTCGTCCCGGGGCCGGACGGCACGGCGATCCCCTTCACCGAGGTGTTCGCGCGGCTCGGGCTGCGTCAGCCTGGTTCGAGCGCTGTCGATGTGGAGCGTCTGCTCGAGGTGACGGCATCGGATGACTCGGTGCGTCAGGCACTCGCAGTGGCTGTGTCGGCCGTGGTGGCCTCGCTCGTCGGGTGGGCTGATCCGTCGAAGGTCGTCGTGACCGGACCGTGGGCGAAGCAGGTGGCCGCTGCCGTGCGCGCCGAAGTGGCGCGAAGCGCGCGACCGGTCGATGTCGTCACGGCGCTCGACGACGATGCCACGGCACGAGGAGTGCGGCTCGCGGCTGTCGAGCGCTTGCAGGCCACCGTCCTGGGGGTGGCGGTCAGTAACCTCGGCAGAGAACAGGTGGGTGCGCGTCCCGGACGTATCGAACCCGCGACCTCCTAGCTCGAGGTCGCGGGTCCGATTGCTGGTCGGAGGCTCAGCTCACGCCGAGCAACTGCTTGATCGGGTCGATGGCGAAGTAGACGACGAACATCGCGGCCACGACGTACATGAGCGGGTGCACGTCCTTCGGCTTGCCCTTGACGAGCTTGATGAGCACGTAGCTGATGAAGCCTGCTCCGATACCCACCGCGATGGAGTACGTGAACGGCATGAGCGCCATCGTGAGGAAGGCCGGCAGGCCAATCTCCATGTTCTTCCAGTCGATGTCGGTGGCCTGCGTCATCATGAGGTAACCGACGATGACGAGCGCCGGGGCCGCAGCCTCCGACGGCACCATCCCGACGACCGGCGACAGGAACGTCGCGAGCAGGAACATCGTGCCCGTCACGATGGATGCGAGACCCGTACGGGCACCCTCGCCCACACCCGAGGCCGACTCGATGAACGCCGTGTTCGAACTGATCGAACCCGCACCACCGGCCATCGCGGCGATCGAGTCGACCACCATGATGCGCTCGGAGTGCTCCGGAACGCCGTTCTCGTCGAGCAGGTCACCTTCCGCGCCGACCGCGTACATCGCTCCCATGAGGTCGAAGAACGCGCCGAGCACAAGCGTGAAGATGATGAGGATGGCGGAGATGGCGCCGACCTTCGCGAACGCACCCGTCAGGGAGAAGTCGCCGACGATCGAGAAGTCGGGGGCTGTGAGCAGATCCTTCGGCATCGACGGAATGGTGAGCGACCAGCCCGTCGGGTTCTTCTCACCCTTCGCGCCCAGATCCGCGACGCCCTCGATGACGAGCGCCAGCGCCGTCATGGCGATGATGCCGATGAGCATGGCACCGTGCACACGACGCGCCATGAGCGCCGCGATGAGGAGCACGCCGATGATGAAGACGAGCACCGGCCAGCCCTGCAGGTTGCCCGTCGGGCCGAGCTGGAGGAAGCCGCCACCGGCGGAGTTGAAGCCAGCGTCGTGAAGCGCGACGAGGCAGATGAACAGGCCGATACCCACCGAGATGGCGGTCTTGAGCGAACGGGGGATGGCGGCGAACAGCGCCTTGCGGAACCCGCTCACGACGAGCAGGAAGATGATGAATCCCTCGATGACGACGAGGCCCATCGCGTCGTTCCACGTCATGCCGGGGATCTTGGCGACGGAGAACGCGAGGAACGCGTTGAGGCCGAGGCCGGTGGCGATGGCGATGGGGAACTTGGCGACGCTGCCCATGAGGATGCTCATGAGACCGGCGACGAGGGCCGTCACGGCGGCGACGGCGGCGAGGTTCGGCTCGGTGCCGCCTCCGATATAGTGACCCGTCGAGTCGGCCTGGGTGCCGATGATGAGCGGGTTGAGCACGATGATGTAAGCCATCGTGAAGAACGTGACCAGACCGCCGCGGATCTCGCGACCGACGGTGGAACCGCGCTCGGTGATCTTGAAGTAGCGGTCCAGTGCGCCGGACGGTGCGCCCCCGGGCTGGGCAGTCATGGGTGTGCTCGACATGGCACTGATGGTATTTCGTGCGGGAGCGTGCCCGTGTTCGGCGCCGAGGGGTGGGCGCTCCAGGCCGTGAACTAGGCTGGACGCCGTGACACCAGACCCCTCCCGTCGTGCGCGCGAACCGCGCCCGGACGGCGCGACGCCCCGTTCGGTGGAGCGCGCGCGGGAGATGCGCGAGCGCGCCGAGGTCTCCATGTCGTACGAGGCCGGCGTCCGTCTGCCCCAGGAGGGTGCGCCCCCGCCTGAGGAGTCGCCCTACGAGCGTTTCTTCACCGGCGGCGACACCGTCATTCCGAAGCCGCAACCGCTTCACCTCGACACCGCCCGGGTCATCCTCGGTGGCATCGCCGTGTGGGCGCTCGCGCTCGTCGTGACGCTGCTCGTGCCGGCCCTTCACGAGGGCGACCGGCACTGGTGGCCGTGGACCTGCGTCGCCGGCATCGTGCTCGGCTTCATGGGTTGGGCGTACGTGCGTCGTGGGCGAGGGAACGCCGAAGCGGCCTGACCCCTGCGTCAGTTGATGCGGAAAAGTGCAGTCTGTGCATGAAATATCGTGCACAACCTGCACTTTTGGCGTCAGGCAGCTGACGGGCCGAAGAGCGCGTCGGCGTGACGGATGGCGTCGCGCAGGAGCGCGCCCACCCGGCCGGCGTCGATGTCTCTCGCCATGATCCTCACGATGACCCACCCGAGACGTTCCAGGTCGCTCTGACGAAGCTTCTCCGCCCGTAGGTCGCCGTCGTGACGGTACTTGCCCAACCCATCGACCTCGACGATGACGCGATGCCCGCGCACGACGAAGTCCGCTCGGGCGACGAACCCTCCGCGTTCGTCGAGGACTCGCAGTTGCGGGTCGAGGGCGATGCCTTCGAGCGCAGCCGCCCACGCGACCCGTGTCTCGAGCACCGACTCGCGTCGACCGTCCGCGAGGGCCAGTGCCGCTCGGGCGTGGGCGCTGCCCCTGCGTCGGCCCCAGGCGTCGAGGAGCGCATCGGTGTCGAGCAGGAGGCCGCGGCGTGCGGCGACGTCGGCGGGAACGAGACCGGCCAACGTCCCCTCGAGTGCCGCGACCTCGATGACGGCCGCCGTCGCCTGCTGCGTCATGAGGCCGTCGACCGGCTCGACGGAATGCGGCCACGGACGACGCGAAACGACGCCCGCTCGGTTCGAGTGGAGCTGTCGCTCCCGGGACAGATGAATGGCTGACGGCGGGGCCAGCAGCGGGAGACTGTGTGCCAGACAGGCGCTCGGGCCGACGAGATACGTGTCGGGGAGTGCCGCCATGAGGGCGCCCGCTCGCTGGAGGTACTGCCTCCGCTGTTCGGCGAACGTCGCAGGCGCAGCTTCGGCGACGACATAGACGCCGTGGGTGATGCGTCGCAGCTGCCCGCCGGAACAGAGACGTCGGCGCGCGTGGGCGTCGTACCCCAGCGCAGTGAGGGCGGCGGTCGTCAGGGGAGCGCCCGGCGGAAGGTCCATGCCACCACTGTGGCTGCACGAACGTGGGCGCCGCAGAGACCCTGTGGACAACCCGTCGTCACCGTCAGGTGATGCGGAAAAGTGCAGGTTGTGCATGAAATATCGCGCACAACCTGCACTTTCGGCGTCAGCGTCCTGACGGTCATCAACACCGTGCAGGCGCGGCGAACGCGTTGGCGCAGCTGACCTCAGATGTCGCTCTCGTCGACGATGCGGTAGGCGTAGCCCTGCTCGGCGAGGAAGCGCTGACGGTGGGCGGCGAAGTCGGCATCGACCGTGTCGCGTGTGACGATCGAATAGAAGTGCGCCGTGCGCCCGTCCGCCTTCGGTCGCAGCACGCGCCCGAGGCGCTGGGCCTCCTCCTGACGTGAACCGAACGTTCCGGAGATCTGCACGGCGACGCTCGCCTCGGGCAGATCGATCGAGAAGTTCGCCACCTTGGAGACAACGAGCTTCGTGATCTCGCCGTCGCGGAACTGCTGGAACAACTTCTGGCGCACCGCGACGGACGTCTCGCCTGTGATGAGGTCGGCGTCCAGACGGTTCGCGATCGTCTCGAGCTGGTCGAGGTACTGCCCGATGACGAGCGTCGGTGCGCCCTCGTGCTGCTTGACGATGCGCTCGACCACCGGGTCCTTCACCGTCGCGCAGGACGCGAAGCGGTAACGCTCGTCGGGCTCCGTCGTCGCGTAGGCCATGCGGTCGGCGTCGGACAGGCCCACGCGCACCTCCACGCAGTCGGCCGGCGCGATGTAGCCCTGGCTCTCGATGTCCTTCCACGGCGCGTCGTAGCGCTTGGGGCCGATGAGGGAGAACACGTCGTCCTCACGGTTGTCCTCGCGCACGAGCGTGGCCGTGAGGCCGAGACGACGGCGGGCCTGGAGGTCGGCCGTCATGCGGAAGATCGGCGCGGGCAGCAGGTGAACCTCGTCGTAGACCACGAGGCCCCAGTCGCGCGCGTCGAGCAGTTCGAGGTGCGGGTAGACGCCCTTCCGCTTGAGCGTGAGCACCTGGTACGTCGCGATCGTCACCGGGCGGATCTCCTTGCGCGCACCGGAGTACTCGCCGATCTCGTCCTCGGTGAGCGAGGTGCGCTTGAGGAGTTCGTCGCGCCACTGGCGGGCGCTGACGGTGTTCGTCACGAGGATGAGCGTCGTCGCCTTGGCCTTCGCCATGGCACCCGCCCCGACGAGGGTCTTGCCGGCACCGCACGGCAGGACGACTACGCCGCTGCCGCCGTCCCAGAAGCCGTCCACGGCCTGCGCCTGGTAGGGGCGCAGCTGCCAGCCGGAGGTGTCGAGCTCGATCGGGTGAGCCTCGCCGTCGACGAAGCCCGCGCGGTCCTCTGCGGGCCAGCCGACCTTGATGAGCTCCTGCTTGATCGCGCCTCGCTCGCTCGGGTGGACGGCGACCGTCAGCTCGTCGAGGCGTTCGCCGACGAGGGGCTTGATCTTCTTGTGGCGCAGCACCTCTTCGAGCACGGGCTTGTCCGTGGAGTGCAGGACGAGCTGTTCGCCGTCCTTCTCGAGCACGAGGCGCCCGTAGCGATCCATCGTCTCGGCCACGTCGAGCAGGAGGGACTGCGGCACGGGGAAACGGCTGTGTGTGATGAGCGCGTCGACGACGGTTTCGGCGTCGAGGCCGGCAGCGCGAGCGTTCCAGAGGCCGAGCGGCGTGACGCGGTAGGTGTGCACGTGCTCCGGCGCGCGCTCCAACTCGGCGAACGGCGCAATGGCCCGGCGGGCCGCCTCGGCATTCTCGTGGTCGACTTCGAGCAGGATCGTGCGGTCACTCTGGACGATGAGTGCGCCGTTCGGCACGTGATGGCCCTTTCGCCGGATGTCTGGGTTCTCTCAGCCTAACGACGAGGGGCGCGGGGCCATTCCGGCCTTGGGTGGGGGAGCGCGCCCGGCCCGAGCCGCCGCCGCGCACCCGCTATTGACAGTTGGTCAGTTGGTAACAAATCGGCAACGGCTATTGACCCTGCAATGTGGCACAGGACACATTGGTTGAACGCCCGTGCGACTCCGCTCGCGCTCGAATCGCCCCGCGCCTCAACGTCATTGAAGGAGTTCCCATGGCCGACACCTCGGCAGCCGTGAGCGACGCCGTCCAAGCCATCCCTGCGAAACGGCGTCGCCAACTGCTCATCTCGAGTCTGCTGAGCAGTTCGATCGAGTGGTACGACTTCTTCATCTTCGGTACCGCCGCCGCACTCGTCTTCCCGCACATCTTCTTCCCGGACAGCTCGGCCCTGACGGGTACGCTGCTCTCCTTCGGCACCTTCTGGGCGGCCTTCCTTGCCCGCCCGCTCGGAGGCATCCTCGCTGGGCACTACGGCGACAAGATCGGGCGCAAGCCCGTCGTCGTCTTCTGCATCTTCGCCATGGGAATCGCGACGTTCGGCATCGGCCTCCTGCCGACCGCCGCGACGATCGGTGTCGCGGCGCCGATCCTCCTCGTGCTCCTGCGCTTCGTGCAGGGCCTCGCGGCGGGTGGTCAGTGGGGCGGCATCATCCTGCTGCTCACCGAATCCGAAGGCCCGAAGAAGCGCGGCTACGCGGGAACCTTCGGGCAGATGGGTGTGCCGATCGGCGTCATCCTGGGCAACCTCGCCTTCCTCACGGTCTCGCACTTCGTCTCGGCCAAGGCCTTCCTCGACTGGGGCTGGCGCATCCCGTTCCTCCTAAGCGCCGTGCTGTTCCCGCTGGGCCTGTTCATCCACAAGCGGGTCGAGGACTCGGCCGAGTTCAAGGTGCTCCAGGAGCGCGCAGCCAAGCGCGCTGCTCAGGTCGGCAAGCAGGCACCGGTGTTCGAGGTGGTCAAGAAGGGCTGGAAGCGCATCCTGCTCGGCTGCCTCATGATGGGCGGCACGAACGCGATGTTCTACGTCGGCATCGTCGGTTCGTTGAGCTATGCCTCCAGCGACCTGGGCATGTCGCGTGACTCGCTGCTGGCGATCATGCTCGTCATCTCGTTGTTCAACATCCCGGTCATCCTGTTCTCGGGTGCTCTGTCGGACAGGGTCGGCCGCAAGCCCGTCGTGCTGTGGTCCGGCATCGGTCTGGCGCTGTCGATCTTCCCGTATTTCGCGCTCATGAACACGAAGAGCCTCGCGTTGTTCGCCGTCGGTTCGTTCATCACGAGCTTCTTCCAATCGTCGATCTACGGACCGCTGGCTGCGTACCTCGGTGAGATCTTCCACCCCAAGATGCGCTACTCGGGCATGTCGCTGGCCTACCAGCTGTCCGCGATCGCGCTGGCCGGTCCGACGCCGATGATCATGGCCACGGTCATCGAGAAGACCGGCAGCACGAACGGCATCGCGGCCTACATGGTGCTCCTCGGCGTACTCACCGCCGTCGGGGCGTTCCTCCTACCCGAGACCAACCCCAAGGAGGTGCGGGACGACCCCAACGCGCTGCCGGGCATCGTCGACCTCGACGACGACGTCGCCGAGCCGGCGCGCTGAGGCCCGAACGCCCTTCCTGCCGAACGTCGCCGTGGGTTCTCGAACTCGCGGCGGCGTTCGCTCTCAGCCCGGGGTGAGAAGGTAGGGGCATGACGAGCAAGATCAACTCCGGCCTGGACGTGACCAGCTTCGACCCGGACGTGCGCCCGCAGGACGACCTGTTCGCGCACGTCAACAACACGTGGGTGGCCAACCACCCGATTCCCGAGGACAAATCGCGCTACGGCGCCTTCGACATGCTGCGCGAGGCGAGTGAGAAGGCCATGCGCGACATCATCGAGGAAGCTGCGGGCAAGGCCGAGGCCGCCGAGAACGACGGAACGGACGCGGGGCCCGCCACGCAGAAGGTCGGCGACCTCTACCGCTCGTTCATGGACACCGAGCGCATCGCCACCCTCGGAACGTCGCCGATCCTCGAGGACCTCGCCGTCATCGCCGGCCTCACCGACAAGCGTGACCTGCTCATGCTGCTCGGCCACCTCGAGCGCTACGGCATGGGCGGCCTGTTCGGCTTCTACGTCAGCGCCGATGCGAAGAACAGCGACGAGTACATCGTCTACCTCGGCCAGAGCGGCCTGGGCCTTCCCGACGAGGCCTACTACCGCGAGGAGCAGTACGCCGAGATTCGCGACAAGTACACCGCTCACATGGAACGTCTCCTGACGCTCGTGGGCGTCGAGAACGCCGACGAGGTCGCCCCGCGCGTCTACGAGCTCGAGAAGGCCCTCGCGAAGCACCACTGGGACAACATCTCCACCCGCGACGCCGTCAAGAGCTACAACCGCTACTCGCTCGAGGAACTGCGTGACCTCTTCGGCGCGTTCGACATCGACGCGTGGCTCGAGGGTCAGGTCGTGCCGGACGGCGCGTTCGCGAATGTCGTCGTCGGCCAGCCGAGCTACTTCGAGGCCCTGGGCGAGTTGTTCGCCGAGCGTGACGTCGAGGACTGGAAGGCGTGGATGACGTGGCACCTCGTGACGTCGTTCGCCAGCTACCTCACCGACGACATCGTCGAGGAGCGCTTCGACTTCGCGGGCCGCGCCCTGTCGGGAACGCCGCAGCTGCGTGAGCGCTGGAAGCGCGGCGTCGGCCTCGTCGAGGGCGTGCTCGGCGAGGAGGCGGGCAAGCTCTACGTCGAGCGCCACTTCCCGCCCAAGGCCAAGGAGCGCATGGTCGAACTCGTCGACAACCTCGTCGAGGCCTTCCGCCGCAGCTTCCGCGAGAGCGCGTGGATGAGCGAGGAGACGCAGGCCAAGGCCCTCGAGAAGCTCGACCGGTTCACGCCCAAGATCGGCTACCCCGACAAGTGGCGTGACTTCTCCGAACTGCAGATCCTCGCCGATGACCTCGTCGGCAACGTCAAGCGTTCGGCGTCGTTCGAGACCGACTACCAGCTCGCCAAGATCGGCGGCCCTATCGACCGTACCGAGTGGCTCATGAGCCCGCAGACGGTCAACGCGTACTACCACCCGATGATGAACGAGGTCGTCTTCCCGGCCGCCATCCTGCAGCCGCCGTTCTTCGACGTGGACGCCGACGACGCCGTCAACTACGGCGGCATCGGCGCCGTCATCGGGCACGAGCTCGGCCACGGTTTCGACGATCAGGGTTCGCGCTTCAACGGCGACGGCGAACTCGTCGACTGGTGGACCGAGGGCGACCGCGAGCGGTTCGACGCCCTGGCGAAGAAGCTCATCGAGCAGTTCTCCCAGTACGAGACGCGCGACGCGCCGGGCGTCAAGATCAACGGTGGTCTCACCGTCGGCGAGAACATCGGCGACCTCGGCGGCCTGACGATCGGCTACAAGGCGTACACCATCGCCTGCGAAGAAGCCCCTGCGCCCGTGCTGGAGGGCTTCACCGGCGCGCAGCGCTTCTTCCTCGGCTGGGCACAGGTGTGGAGCGGCGTCGCCCGTGAGGCCGAGGCCAAGCGCCTGCTCGCCATCGACCCGCACTCGCCGATGGATGTGCGCGCCAACGCCGCTCGCAACCTCACCGAGTTCGTCGAGGCGTTCGACGTGAAGCCCGGCGACGGCATGTGGATCGACGAGGACGAGCGCGTTCGCATCTTCTGATCGACATCGTCTGATCGTTCGCCAGGAGCCGGCGACGAGGCCCGCTCCGCACGCCGGGGCGGGCCCCGCGCATGCCACCCTCGGGGCGCAGCCGTCCGCGCCCGTGGACGCGCATTCGTCCGGCAGGGTCCCCGCGCGGTCGAATAGCCCCATGACGCCCCGCCACATCGCCCTCGCACTTCTCGTCGTGCTCATCTGGGGCGTCAACTTCGTCGTCATCCACGAAGGCCTCGAGGGCGTGCCGCCGCTGCTGTTCGCGGCCATTCGCTTCAGTTGCATCGTGCCGTTCGTCGCCGTCGTACCGCGTCCGAAGGTGGCCTGGCGCGACCTCGCACCGGTGGGCCTGCTCATGTCGGCGGGGCAGTTCGGTTTTCTCTACTCGGCCATGGCCGCCGGTCTCGCCTCCGGGATGGCGTCGCTCATCCTCCAGGCCCAGGCGCTCTTCACCGTCGTCATCGCGGCCGCTCTGCTCAAGGAGCGACCGAAGGCGATCCAGCTCGTGGGCGTGGGTGTGGCCCTGGCCGGTCTCGTTCTCGTGGCGTCCGGACGCTCGGGCGCGACGCCACTCGTCGGGGTGATGCTCTGTCTCGCCGGTGCGCTGAGCTGGGGCGCGGGGAACGTCGCGGCCCGCCGCTGCGCCGGCGCGTCCGGCCTGGGACTGACGGTGTGGGGCAGCCTCTTCGTGCCGCTGCCGTTGTTCGCGCTGTCCTTCCTCATCGAGGGCCCGAACCGGATGGTCGAGGGGCTTCATCACTTCGGAGGCGCAGCGGTCGCCTCGACCGCCTACACCGTCGTCCTCGCAAGCCTGGTGGGTTACACGATCTGGAACGGCCTCATGGGCCACTACCCGGCTTCGAACGTCGCACCGTTCACTCTGCTCGTGCCGGTCGTCGGCTTCCTCGCCGGGTGGCTGTTCCTCGGGGAGGTGCCGGCTGTCTCGGCGTTCGCCGGAGGAGCGCTGCTCCTCGCCGGTGTTGCGATCATCGTCCTCGGCCCCAGGTATCTGGGACGAAAGACCCGCGTTCAGATTCCGGTGTGACTGGCGAGGGTCGCGCCGTCCGCGGCGTAGGTGAAGGTGGCCTCGTCGAAGCCACCAGCAAGCGCCGCAGGGAGCCAGTGGACGTTGTCCGGCCACATACGGCTCGTGGGCAGAGCGTCGACGGGCACCCACGTGACGAGCAGTTCGTCCGAGTCCTTCGGTTCGCCCGCGGCCGCGTCGGTGACGAAGACGTGCACGCGCATGTCGACCCCGCCGCCGTCCGGGAAGGCGAAGGTGACGACGCCCCGCGCGTCCAGATCGGCGTCGTTCACACGAAGCGACGTCTCCTCGAACAGCTCCCGCGCGGCCGCTCGGCGAGGTGCTTCACCCGGATCGACCTTGCCGCCCGGCACGACCATGCGGCCCTGGCCGAACCCGCGCAGCTTCTCCCCGAGCAGGAGGTGCGTGCGGCCCTCGAGGGTCCGGGTGACGACGACGAGGCACGTCTCGATCGGCTCGCTCACGCCGGTGCCACCCCGGTGATGCGGTGGATGGAGAACGAGCGGGTGGTCGTCGTGTTGTCGCCGATCTGCCCGACGACGCGCCCACCCGAGACGCTCGTCGGCCGGAAGAGGGCGCGCTTGATGTCGCCCGAGGCATCGACATAACCGATCCAGACGGGAGCCCGATCGGCGGCAGCGTCCTGCAAGGAGGTGAGTGTGACCGTCGGGTCGGACGAGGGGATGCGCGTGCGCTCGTCGTGCTGCGAGGGGCGCACGGCGCTCTTCTCCGCCTCCCGCATGCGCTGCGTCATGGCCGTCGCTTCGTCACCGTCGAGGCGGACAACACGAACCGGCGTGCTGCGGCGCCCGGGCGTGGGGGAGCGCTTCACCGCTTCGGTGCGCACGACGACGCCACCGTCCGAGGTCTCGGCAACCGGCGCGTGACGGTGCTCACGCAGAACGTCGAGCAGCGTCGAGGCGGGCAGGGGCGAGACGCACACGGTCGGAGCGATGCGGCGTAGCTGGAGCGAGGCGAGCGAGGAGTCCGCGACGAGGGCGTCGAGCGATCCCTCGTCGTCGCTGCGCACGTACGAACCGACGGAGCCGACGCGCAGATGGCCGTATCGACGCGCGACGTCGCCGAGAAGGTACTCGAGCGCCTGGGGGACCGGTGTCATCGAGTGACGCCGGAGGGCCTCGAGCGCTTCGCCCGAGGAGACGCCGTGGTCGAGCAACCGTCGGATGCTGCTCTCGGTGAACCGGAAGACCGTTGCGCCGCCACGTGATTCGACGTCGGCGCTGCGGCGCATGAACGTCGCGACCTCTTCCGTGAGAGGCCCTGGCGCAATAGCGGTGAGGTCGCCCTGGAGCATGACCTGCGAGACAGGCTGGGGCATGGAGGCGGCCATGAGGGCGGCGACGGACTCGAGGTTCGCCTCGCTCGTCGGGACGGAGTCGTCGCTCGGCACCGCGAGGAGCGCTCGACCGGCGGAGGTGAGGGCCGAGCGGCCCGTCACGCCGAGCCAGCCGGCCTCGCGCAACACGTCGTCGGCGCGGGTGGGGGCTCCCTCGGGAAGGCGCAGAGGTCGTTTCCAGCGCAGCAGGGCGTCGACCTGTTCGGTGGTCGGGGCGCTGCCTGCCTCGAGCGCGGCGAGCGTGGCGAGGACGTCGGCGCGGCGAGCCCGCATGAGCGGCCACGAGGCGTCCTTGCCGAGGACGTTGACGAGAGTGCCGTCGATCGTCTGACCGGCGAGGCTCGCGGCGCGCGTGGTGTCGCGCCACGCGAACGCCAGATGGGCCCAGCGACGGGCAGGAGTCCACGTGGCCCACTCGTCGTAGAACTCGGTGGGCCGCCACAGCGGATCGACCTCCCCGTCGGGAGCGAGAAGGCCGGCGGCGTAGGAGAGTTCGAGGACGAACGCCGTCAGATCGCTCGAACTGTCGATCGCTACGGCCGTGCGTCGGTGATCGCGTACGGCGACGCCTCCGGTGCGCAGCACGCGGGGCGGTTGGGCGTCCCAGGCGGCGACGACCTCGTCGAGACGCCACAACAGATCGAGCACGGCGCCGGCCGCCGCGTCGTCGGCACTCGCCTGCTCGACGTGGGTCATCTCGGCGGTCGGGGGAGCCCACGCCTCGCGGTACAGACGCCCGCCACGCAGCGCGAGCCCGACCTCACGCGGGATGACGGCGTCGCTGCCGCGCTCGCCGTCGACGGCCACCATGAGGCCGGCACCGACGAGTTCGCGGCGCACATCGCGCAGGGTCTGCGTGGTGAACGAGCCGCGTGCGGATGTCCACCGGAGTTGGTCGATGACGGCCTGAGCACGCGGTGAGAGCGCGTTGTAGGCCCGTGTCACGGCGTCGAAGTCGCCGTCGGAGCCGACGGCAAGGTCGTCCAGTCGTACGTCAAGATCGCTCGCGCTTCGTCCCAATCCTGCTGGGTGCGTGAGGGTTTCGCCGACAGCTCGGGCGGTGCGCCACCCGCCGGGAGAGCGCCAGACGAGAGCCTGGTGCCACAGCTCGCGGATACCGTCGTCGACGGCGGAACGTGACGCACCGAGCGCCGAAGGAGCGCCCTCGGCGCCGACGACGAGCAGCGCTTCCACGAGGTGGAGGAGGCGCGCGTCGAGGTGTTCGAGAGCGCGCTGGACGCTGGCGCGCGTGGAGGCCCGCGCGGCGAGCGACGTGATGTCGGCGGGTGCCGGGCGCGCCAGATCGGGCCGGGCGAGAAGGAGCGCCGCGAGGTCGTCGTCCGCGCGGCCCCTCAGGTCGTCGGCGAAACTACGGGCAGATCGAGGCACTCTCACCACGGTAGTCGCCGCGGGCGGCATCGGCATCCGCGGCGCCCATCGGGGTTCGATGTTGAGCGGTGTGGGCGGTACCCGTGCCGCGCTCACCGCTCAACATCGAGTTTCAGGCGCCGGTGATGCCGAACGGGGCGCTCCACGTCTCGCCGGGCGCGAGGGTGAGCAGGCCCTCCCCGGTGTTGAAGGCGTTGGCGGGGCACGTCATCGGCTCGACGGCGAGCCCCGACCGGCGGTTCTTCGGTTCGGGCAGGCCATCACCGGTGAAGGTCTGGACGTAGCGGTACGCACTCGCGTCGGCCCACAGTGTCGTCGTGCGCGAGCCGCTCGTGACCGAAGCCCGCCAGCGGCCGTCGGTGACGCCGATGTCCGTGAAGCACGTGTCGAGTGAGACCCCCTTGAGCGGGAGCCCGCCGGAGAAATCGTGGGTGCTCGTCTCGCGCCCGGTCGGGATGAGTCGCTCGTCGACGGTGAGCTGCGTGGCGACGTCGAGCGTCAGGGCGGCGTCGTCGAGCGAGGACTCACCCGCGGTGAGGTACGGGTGCGCTCCGAACCCGAACGGGCACGCGGTGGACGACAGGTTCGTGACGTTCGGGGTGACCGTCAGGCCGTCGGGGTCGAGCGAGTACGTCATCTCGACGCGCAGGGTCCACGCCCAGCCGGGCTGGGGATGGAGGGTGACGCCGACGGTCAGCCGGTGGGTCGAGCGCTCCACGAGATCCCAGGCGAGCCACTGCACGAGACCGTGCGAGGCGTTCGCCAGCCCCGGTTCGGTGTGCGCCAGGAGGTAATCCTCGCCGTCGAACGAGTACCGTCCGCCGTCGATTCGGTTGGGCCACGGCGTGAGGACGTGTCCCCGCGCGGCGTCCGCCATTGCCTCGACGGCATAACCGAAGACGAGGTCACCCTTGTCGTTGGTCAGGTGGCGCAGACCACCACCCACCTCGACAACGGTTGCCTCGTAGCCGTGCGCCGCGATGGTCCACTGCTCGCCGCTCGGGGCGGGGAGGTCGTTGAGGGTGCTCACGTCGGTCAGGCTAACGGCCCTGGCAGGGGTGGGCCCACCGCACACTCCGACCCGGGAGCGGGCAGGACCGGTCCCACCCGAGTGTCCGTCACACCCTGTCACGTGTGGCCTTCGGCGGCGGGGTGCGCGAGACTGGCCCGGTGAATCCTTCGACCGCTATGGCCACCGTCCTCGTCGACGAACTCGTGCGCCTGGGCATCACCGACGTCGTCCTCGCGCCCGGCTCACGTTCCGCGCCGCTCGCCTACGCGGTGGCGCGGGCCGACGCCGCGAAGAAGTTGCGCCTCCATGTGCGCATCGACGAGCGTTCGGCCGGCTTCCTCGCCCTCGGACTCGCGAAGATCTCACGCAACCCGGTGCCGGTCATCACGACGAGCGGCACGGCCGTCGCGAACCTCCACCCGGCCGTCCTCGAAGCGCACCACGCGCAGGTGCCGATGATCGTCATGTCGGCCGACCGTCCCGCAGAGCTGCGTGACACAGGTGCCAACCAGACGACGGATCAGGTCAAGATCTTCGGTCAGGCCACGCGCTGGTTCCACGAGTTCGCCACGCCCGCCGAGCGTGAGGGGCAGAACACCGTGTGGCGCTCGGTCATCGGTCGTGCGGTCGCGCACGCCGTGGGAGTGCCCACCGGCGACGCCGGACCGGTGCATCTCAACCTGCCGTTCCGTGAGCCGCTCACCCCCGAGACCTCCGACGACGGGACGTGGCCAGAGTCCCTCGAGGGCCGCGATCGTGGACGCCCGTGGCTGCAGTTGCGAGCCCCCGCCTCCCGCGTCGCCGTGGCGGACGGGCCGGGCATCGCCCCGGTGCCGCGCACCCTCGTCCTCATGGGCGACCTGCCCGACCCGCGCATGAGCGCGGAGATCGCCGAACTCGCGGACGCCGCCGGTTGGCCCGTCATCGCCGAGCCGTTCGGTGACTACCACCGTGGCCGCGCGATGCCGCACGGTTCGCTCATCCTCGCCTGCCACGACTGGCTGGACGAGCACCTGCCGGAACGCGTGCTCGTCGCGGGCCGCATGACGCTCTCGCGTGACGTCGCCCTGCTGCTGCGCAACCCCGAGGTGACGGTCGAGATCGTCACCGGATCGAACGCGTGGGCCGACCCCTCACACGTCGTCCAGCGGGTCCACGAGTGGGCCACGATCGCCCGTTCGCACGAGCTGGTCTCGGCGTGCGCCGACCGTCGCTGGGCCAGTGCGTGGCGGATGGCGGGCCACCGCCTCACCCAGGTCGTCGGGCCGCTCGTCGCTGAGTCGTGGCCCTCCGGAATGTCCGCGACGTCGACCGTCGTGCAGCACCTGCCGGCCGACTCGGCGCTGCTCGTGGGTTCGTCGAACACGGCGCGCGACCTCGACCTCGGGCGTAACCCGCAGCAGATCGCTCGCAAGGTGTCCGCGGTCGGCAACCGTGGCCTGTCTGGAATCGACGGGCTCGTCTCGACGGCCATGGGCATCGCACTCGCGCACGGGCGGCCGAGCTTCGCCCTCATGGGGGACCTCACGTTCCTGCACGACAGCAACGGGTTGCTGCTCGGCCCCGGCGAGCCACGCCCAGATCTCACCATCGTTGTCATCAACGACAACGGCGGGGGCATCTTCGGCACCCTCGAACAGGGGCGGCCGGAGTTCGCCGAGCACTTCGAGCGCGTCTTCGGTACGCCGACGGGCGCCGATCTCGAGCTGGTGTGCCAGGCGCACGGCGTCGAGTACACCCGGGCCACCTCGCGTGAGCACCTCATCGATCTCGTCTCGAACCCGCGGCCGGACGTCCAGGTGGTCGAGGTGACGGTCGATCGCAGCGGTGAGCGCCTCGGCCGCCGCAATCTCGTGGCCGCCGCCGTCGAGGCCGTTGCCGGTGCCGAGGAGATGCCGACGCGGTTCGAGCGTCGCTGAGCGCCGGCCCGGACGCGCTCGGTGTGCGTCAGGTGATGAGGTTGGCGGCGACGGTGGCGCCGAACTCGCGGGCCTCGGCGAGGTCGACGTCGCTCAGTTCGCCGAGGCGTTCGTACGGTTCGGCGACCAGACGAAGGTCGAGCCCGGTGGTGATGGCGTCGAGGGCACGACGCGCGCCGGTGGCGTCGCTGCGTCCGTGAACCCAGTAGGAGAAGGGGCGGCGCGCCACCTCCTCGAGCAGGTCGTCGTACGTCGAGTCGAAGCTGTGCTTGAGTGCGCCCGAGATGTAGCCGAAGTTCACGGGCGTGCCGAAGAGGTAGCCGTCGGCGTCGAGGTAGAGCTGCGGATCGGTGGCCTCGAGGGCTGCCACGGCGTGCACGTCGACCTCGTCGGCGAAGAACTCGGGATCGCTCGCACCCGCGAGCACGGCGTCGCGCAACGCAACGGTGGCGGGCGTCGGGGCGTGTGTGATGACGAGGAGTTGCTTCATCCCTCGACGGTAGCGGCGATCAGCGCAGCGCTTCGCGCATCGGTGCGAGTTTGGCGACCGACTCGGCCACCTCGCTCACCGGATCCGAGCCCTCGACGATGCCGCAGCCGGCGAACAGGCGGATGCGGCACGGGTTCTCGATGTCGATCTGGCCGCTGCGCAGGGCAATGCCCCACTCGCCGTCACCGCGCGCGTCGATCCACCCGACGGGCCCGGCGTACCGGCCGCGGTCCATGTGTTCCAGCTCGTCGATGACGAGGGCGGCCTCGCGCGTCGGCGTACCGCAGACGGCGGCCGAGGGGTGCAGTGACGCCGCGAGCGTGAGCGACGACGCGCCGTCGGTGAGAGCCCCGGAGACGTCCGTCGCGAGGTGCATGACGTTCGGCAGGTGCAGCACGAAGGGAGCGTCGGGCACGTTCATCGAGGAGCAGTGCGGCCGCAGCGCGGCCTCCACCGAACGCACGGCGAATTCGTGCTCGACGAGGTCCTTCGAACTGCGCGCGAGGCTCGCCGCGAGAGCCAGGTCGTGATCGTCGGAACCGGTGCGCCGGATCGTTCCGGCGAGCACACGCGAGGTGACGAGGCCCTTGTCCGAGCGCACGAGCAGCTCCGGCGTGCCACCGACGAGCCCGTCGACGGCGAACGCCCACGTGTCGCGGTAGGCGGTGGACAGGCGGGCGAGGAGCCAGCGCGGGTCGATGTCGGCGTCGGCGGTGTGGATCTCGTCGCGCGCGAGGACGACCTTGTCGATGCGTCCGGCGCGGATGTACTCGATGGCGTCTCCGACAGCGCCGCGCCACTGCGGCGTCGACAGCGCACCGTCGGTGCGCTCCACGCCGGTGGGGGCCTCGGCGGGCTTCACCTCCGGCAACTGGTCGGTGGTGCGGTTGATCGTCGTCAGCCACGCGTGGCCGTCACGCCGACCGACGATCATCTCCGGCACGACGAGCGCAGCGCCTTCGTCGGAGGAGTTGCGGAAGCTGAACGAGCCGAAGCCGACGAGGCCGGTGCCCGGTCGTTCCACCTCGTCGACGACGTCGGCTGCGGCGACGAGGGCGTCCCACCACTCCTCGGCGTCGGCGAAGCGGGCGTTGCCGGAGGTGGAAACGGCTGCCGCGCGTCCCCAGCCCACGAGCCCTTCCTCGCGCCGAACCCAGGACATGACGTCCTCCGCGGGGCGCCCTGCGGGGATGAGGCCGACGAGGTCACCGGGGTCGGTGAGCTCGTACGTGCGTACGCGCAGACGCGGCGTGGCGGCGGGACGGGCTTCGTTCACAATGGACCAGCCTAAGGCGCGCTTCGGCCCAGGCGGTGACGGGTGCGAGAATGCAGGCATGAATCGAGCAGGCCTGGACAAGCGACCCTCCGACGTGGCGCGGATGTTCGACGACGTGGCGGCACGCTACGACCTCATGAACGACGTGCTCTCCCTCGGTCAGGACCGTCGCTGGCGCAAGCAGGTGCTCAAGGCGCTGGCTCCCCGGCCCGGTCAGGTCGTGCTCGACATCGCCGCCGGAACCGGCACGTCGTCCGAGCCCTTCGAAGCCGCGGGAGCGCACGTCGTGCCCGCCGACTTCAGCCTCGGCATGCTGCGCGAGGGAAAGAAGCGCCGCGCCGACATGGCCTTCACCGCCGCGGACGCGACGAAGCTGCCGTTCGCCGACGCCTCGTTCGACGCGGTGACGATGAGCTTCGGCCTGCGCAACGTCGTCGATGTCGACGGCGCCCTCGCCGAGTACGCCCGCGTGACCAAGCCCGGCGGCACCCTCCTCATCTGCGAGTTCAGCCAGCCGACGAACGGTGCCTTCCGCAAGATCTACGGCGAGTACCTCATGCAGGCGCTCCCGCCGGTGGCGCGCGCCGTCAGCTCCAACCCGGAGAGCTACGTCTATCTCGCCGAGTCCATTCAGGCCTGGCCGGCGCAGCGTGAACTCGCCACGCGCATCAAGGCAGCAGGCTGGGGCGACGTCGAGTGGCGCAATCTCTCGGGTGGCATCGTCGCGCTTCACCGCGCGGTGAAGCCTGCGGCGGCGAAGGGACAGAAGAACCAGCCGAAGTCCAAGGGCGGGGCGGCGTGAGCGACACCTCGAACCTCACGCCGGGCACCGGTGTGAACAGCGCAGACGCATCCGAGCGCGCCGACGTCATCGTCGTCGGCGCCGGCCCCGGCGGTTCGACGATGGCCGCGTACCTCGCGGACGCGGGCCTCGACGTCCTGCTCCTGGAGAAGACGCGCTTCCCGCGCGAGAAGGTCTGCGGTGACGGCCTCACGCCGCGCGCCGTCAAGGAACTCGACCTGCTCGGCATTCCGACCCCCGAGAGCGAGGGGTGGATCCGCAACAAGGGGCTGCGCCTCGTGGGCCGCGGTATGCGGTTGCAGGTCGACTGGCCCGAGGCGTCCGGCTTCCCGACTTACGGCCTCGTGCGCACCCGCCAGGACTTCGACGACATCCTCGCGCGTCACGCGGTGAGCAAGGGTGCCCGTCTCCTGCAGGGTGTCAATGTCACCGAGCCGCTGCGCGAGGGCTCGCAGGTCGTCGGTGTCAGGGCCAAGCTCCTCGGTGAGGACGGCCGTGCCACGGGTGATACGGCCACCTACCGCGCCCCGCTCGTCGTCGCGGCTGACGGCAACTCGAGCCGCTTGGCGCTCGCCGTCGGGCGAGAGAAGCGCGAGGACCGCCCCATGGGCGTCGCAGTGCGCGGCTACTACACGAGCCCCCGCACGCACGACGACTACCTCGAGAGCTGGCTCGAGCTGCCCGGACGTGACGAGCACGGGCGCGAGGTCCTGCTCCCGGGCTACGGCTGGATCTTCGGCGTCGGCGACGGCACCTCGAACGTCGGCCTCGGCATCCTCAACACCTCCAAGGCCTTCGGGCGCACCGACTACCGCGAGGTGCTCAAGCGCTGGGTCGCGCAGATGCCGGCCGAATGGACCTTCACCGACGAGACGCTCGTCGGCGACCTGCGCGGCGCAGCCTTGCCCATGGGTTTCAACCGGACGCCGCACTATGCGGACGGCCTCATGCTCGTCGGTGACTCGGGCGGCATGGTCAACCCGTTCAACGGCGAAGGCATCGCCTACGCCATGGAGGCCGCACGCCTCGGAAGCGAGGTCGTCGCGAGTGCCTTCACCCGTGGCCGCCATGACGACGCTGCCCGCGAACGCGTCCTCGAGACCTACCCCAAGGTGATGAAGGACGCCCTCGGTGGGTACTTCACCCTGGGGCGTCACTTCGCCACGATCATCGGCAACCCGCAGCTGATGAAGCTCGCCGTGACATACGGTTTGCCGCGGGAAGACCTCATGAAGCTCGTCGTCCGGGTCATGGCGAACCTCGCCGACCCGAAGGGGACGAGCACCACCGACCGCCTGTACAGCGCCCTGACGCGCATCACGCCCAGCGCGTGAGCGACGACGAAAGAGTGAACCGATGACATCCCCTGCCGCTGCGGTCGTGCCCGAGGCGTCGGACGAACTGACGCAGCGCCTCGCCGACGGTCTCGTGCGCGTCAACGACCGCCTCGACGAGGTCGTCGATCACGACAGCCCCCTCGTCAAGGAGGCGAGCCACCACCTCGTCGACGCCGGGGGCAAGCGTTTCCGCCCGCTGCTCACGTTGCTCACCGCCGAACTCGGCACGGGCGCGAGCAACGAGGTGGTCGATGCCGCCGCCGCTGTCGAACTGACGCACCTCGCCTCGCTGTACCACGACGACGTCATGGACGAATCCGACCTGCGTCGCGGGGTGCCGAGCGCCAACTCGGTCTACGGCAACTCCACGGCGATCCTCGTCGGCGACCTGCTGTTCGGCAAGGCCTCCGAGCTCGTCGCTCACCTCGGCTCCGAGGCCGTGCTCCTGCAGGCGCGTACCTTCGTCCGCCTGTGTGCAGGCCAGATCGAGGACGAGCGTCAGGCTCCTGACGGCGAAGACCCCATGGCCTATTACCTGCGTGTGCTCGCCGACAAGACCGGTGTGCTCATCGCGGCCGCCGCGCAGTACGGCGCCATGTTCTCCGGCTGCGACGCGCGCGTCATCGACCTGCTCGGCCGATACGGCGAACTCGTCGGCCTCGTCTTCCAGCTCTCCGACGACATCATCGACATCACGAGCGACGCCGAGACGCTGGGCAAAATGCCCGGCACCGATCTGCGCGAAGGCGTGGCGACCCTGCCGACGTTCTACGTCAACGCCTCGAACGACCCGGCCGACGAGCGGCTCAAGGAGCTCCTCGCGCGCCCGTTGGTCGATGACGCCGAGCACGCCGAAGCCCTTGAGCTGTTGCGTCGTCACCCCGCGATCGACAAGGCACGTGAGCACACTGCCTCGCTGGCTCGTGAGGCGGCTGCGCTCATCGACGAGTTGGGCGAAGGTGACGCGCAGACGGCTCTCAAGGCGCTACCGATGAGCGTCGCGTCGCGTTCCGCCTGAACCCGCGAGACGCGTCACGCAGTCCGATAGTTGAAAGATGAAGGTGTTTCTTTCGTCGGGTCACGCGTCTTCATGAGGGAGTAGGGTCGCAAGCATGCCTCGGTTGGACATCGACACGCGCAGGACGCAGCTCATCGACGCTGCCATCCGCATCGCGCTCCGTGACGGCCTCGACAACACGACGGTGCGGCGCATCGCGACGGAGGCGGGTGTCTCGCTCGGAACGGTGCACTACTGCTTCGACAACAAGCGGGCCCTGCTCGAAGCAGTCGTCGAGACCCTCCTTCAGCGTGAGGTCGACGTAGCCGAGTTCGACCTGCCCGACGGCGCCACCCCCGTCGACGCCATCAAGCAAGCCTTCCGGTACTACTGGACCTTGAGTGGTGCCCAGACCGAGCGGCAGCGCCTGGTCTACGAACTGGTGGCCTACCTCGTGCGCCAGGAGGCTCCGGGTCCGCAGCTCGCGCAACGCATCTTCGCGAACAAATACGAGGTCGTGCGCGGCTTCGTCGAACTGTTCCAGAAGAAGGGGGAGGCCGAACTCGGTCTGCCCGCCGATGTCATCGCCCGGATGACTGTTGCCATGACGGACGGCGTCGCTCTCGCGTGGCTCGCGGACGGGGATGACGAGAAGGCCCTCGAGGTTCTCGACAGCTTTGCAGAGATTCTCGCGAGGACCCAGACGTGACCTCCGTGTTCGACGCCCCCATCGATGCAGGTGAGGGGCCGCAGTTCGTCGTCGATCAAGGCGTGCTGCGTGAGAACTTCGAGAAGTTGCGTCGCGCCGCCGACGGTGTGCCGCTCCGGCTCGCGAGCAAGTCGGTGCGCGTGCGCTCGATCCTCGAATGGGGCCTCGAGCAGGACGGGGTCTGCGGTCTGCTCGTCTACTCGGCGGCCGAGGCGCTCTGGCTCGTCGAGAACGGCGCCCACGACGTCGTCATCGCCTACCCGAGTGTTGACGTGGCGACGATGGCGATGGTTGCGCAGAACGACACCGCCCGCCGCGAGATCACGTTCATGGTGGACCTTCCCGAGCACCTCGAGATGATCGGGCGGATCGGACGCGAGCACGGGTGCGAGTTGCGTGTGAGCCTCGACGTCGACGCGTCCCTGCGGATCGGACGCCTCTCACTCGGCGTCCACCGATCGTCGGTGCACACCGCCGAAGAGGCCGGAGAATTCGCGCGCCTCGCCTCCGAGACCGAGGGTGTGCGCCTCGTCGGCATCATGATGTACGAGGCCCAGGTGGCCGGCGTCGCCGACGCCACCCCCGTGCACCGACTCATCAAGCGCCGCTCCGTGCAGGAGCTGGAGGTGCGTCGCGGTGCGGTGCGTCGGGCCGTCGAGCAATACGCCGACCTCGAGTTCGTCAACGGTGGCGGAACCGGCTCGGTGCACCTGACCGGAAACGACGGTGTCGTCACCGACATCGCTGTGGGCTCCGGACTGTTCACCTCGACGTTCTTCGACAACTACCGCGATCTGACCACCAAGGCGGCCGCTTACTTCGTCTCGCCGGTCGTGCGGCGTCCGTCCGAATCCGTCGTCGTCACGTTCAGCGGCGGCTACCTCGCCTCCGGTGTCGGTAACTCGTCGCGTATGCCCACCCCGGTGTGGCCCGAGGGGTTGCGCTATTTCGGTCAGGAGGGCCCGGGCGAGGTGCAGACCCCGTTGCGTGGCCCCGGAACGCGTGGGCTCGCGATCGGCGACAACGTCTGGTTCCGCCACACCAAGGCGGGCGAGGCGTGCGAGCGTTTCGACACCGTTCACGTCGTGGAGGGTGGGCGCGTCATCGAGACGGTGCCCACGTATCGAGGGGAGGGCAAGAACTTTGGCTGAGTGGAGCAACTGGGCGGGCAACGTCACGGCGACGCCGTCACGCGTCGTCTCGCCGAGCGATACTGCCGCGATAGCGGAGCTCGTGCGTGAGAGTACTGCGGCTGGACGCAAGGTTCGCCCCGTCGGTGCCGGCCACTCGTTCACTCCCATCGCGCAGCCGGTCGACACCCAGGTGCGTCTCGACGCGATGTCGGGCATCGTCTCGGTCGACGAAGCGACGAACCGCGTGCGCGTCAAGGCGGGCACCCACCTGTACGAGCTCGTCAACCTGCTCGCCGACCGCGGCCTCGCGCTCGCGAACATGGGTGACATCGACCGTCAGACGATCTCCGGCGCCGTCTCCACCTCGACGCACGGCACGGGCCTCGCGTGGACCGGCTTCGGCGGCACTGTCGTCGGCGGCGAGATGGTCACCGGCACCGGCGACGTGCTGCGCTGGAGCGAGGGCGGCGAGAACAGCGACCTCGTGCCGGCGCTCGGCGTCACGCTCGGAGCACTCGGTGTGCTCACCGAGGTGGAGCTGCAGTGCGTGCCCGCGTTCACCCTCTCGGCCGTCGAGCGTCCCTCGACGATGACCGAGGAACTCGCCGTGCTCCCCGCGACCCTCGCCGAGACCGATCACTACGAGTTCTACTGGTTCCCGCACACCGACAAGGTGATGACGAAGCGGAACACGCGCGGCGCCGGCGATGCCCCGACGAAGCCGTTGGCGCAGTGGCGCCACAAGCTCGACGACGAGTTCCTCTCCAACACGCTCTTCGACGCGATCTGCCGCCTGAGCGTCGCTCGCCCGAACCTCACGCGCCGCATCAACAACGTCTCGGCGCGGGCCCTCTCGGCGCGAGAGTTCAGCGACGTCAGCCACAGCGTCTACGCCTCACCGCGCACCGTGCGTTTCCGCGAGTCGGAGATGGCTGTGCCGGTCGAGGCGGCCGAGTCGATCCTGCGTGATCTTCAGGCCTGGGTGGAGCGCACCAACGAGCCTGTCGCCTTCCCCGTCGAGGTGCGCTGGACGGCCGGCGACGACCGCTGGATGTCGACCGCCTACGGCCGCGAGAGCTGCTACATCGCCATCCACCACTACGTGAAGGCCGACCACCGGACGTACTTCAAGTACTTCTGGGACATGGCGCGCGCTCACGAGGCGCGCCCGCACTGGGGCAAGATGCACGACTACGACGCTGAGTACCTGCGCACCGTCTACCCGAAGTTCGACGACTTCGTGGCGCTGCGCGAGCGCTTCGACCCGCAGCGGGTCTTCACGAACGCCTACCTCGACCAGGTGCTCGGCGCCTGACGCTGACCTCAGGTTCTCCGGCCGGCCCCGCCTCGACCTCGGTCTAGGTGGGGGCGGCCGCTGACGTCTCCAGGGGCGTCGCGCGGCGCGCTCGCCGGGTTCGCCGGGCTTGGGCGAGGGAGTCAGCCGTGAGGACGACGAGGGCGATCCAGACGAGGCCGAAGCCCACCCAGCGTCCGGCGCTCATCATCTCGCCGAGCACGAGCACGCCGCACAGCAGCTGTATGACCGGCGTCATGAACTGCAGGAGCCCGATCGTCGAGAGTGGGATACGGCGCGCTGCGGCGGCGAAGAGCAGCAGCGGGATGGCGGTGGCGACGCCCGACAGGGCGAGCAGCACGGGGTGCCACGAGCCGTTACCGGACCACGTGCTGCGCCCCGTGGCGCCGAGCCACACGAGCATGACCGCCGCGAACGGAGCAAGGACGACCGTTTCTGCGGTGAGCCCCTCGAGCGCGGTGAGGCGCCCGCCGACACGCTTCTTCATCAGCCCGTACGCCGCGAAGCTGAGGGCGAGGCCGACGGAGATCCACGGCGGGCTGCCGTAGTCGACGGCGAGGTACACGCAGGCGATGACACCGATGGCTACGGCGAGCCACTGCATCCTACGTAGCTTCTCGCCGAGCACGAGCACCCCCAGCATGACGGTGACGAGCGGGTTGAGGAAGTAGCCGAGCGCGGCTTCGGTGACGTGTCCCGTCGTCACGGCGAGGACGTAGACGACCCAGTTGATCGCGATGAGCACCGCTGCGATCGAGATGGCGCCGAGGCGTTTGAGATCGCCGAACAGGCTCCTGAGGAAGCCGAGATGACGTGTGACGCCGAGCAGGACGAGGCACAGCAGGAGCGTCCACAGGATGCGGTGGGCGAGGATCTCCCACGGCCCGGCAGGGATGAGGGCGTGGAAGTAGAGCGGGAACATGCCCCACGCGAGGTACGCGAGGAAGCCGTAGAGCGTGCCCTTGCGTGTCTCGTCCTCGTTGCTCACGAAGCCCGTCCCTTCATCACCCCGTCGCTCCGGTTTCGGGGCGCGACCTCATTCGATCACGCCGCCCGAACCGGCCGACGGGGGTGTTCACGCTGCGGCCTCAGCCGTCCTGCTCGCGCAGACGGTGACGCAGCCCGGAGGCGCGCAGGATCGGCGTCTCCACAGCGAGTTCGACGGCCTCACGCGTGCCGACGACGGTGAGGCGCTCTGTCGCTCGGGTGAGAGCCGTGTAGAGCATCTCGCGGGTGAGCAGGCGCGAGCCGACCGGCGGCACGATGACGGTGACGTGCTCGGCCTGGCTTCCCTGGGCCTTGTGCACGGTCATGGCGTGCATCGTCTCGAGGTCGCCCAGGCGCCACGGCGAGAACGTGCGCACGCCGGAGGCGGTTTCCATCGCGGCCACGAGCGCGGTGCCCTGGCGGATGATGACGCCGCTGTCGCCGTTGAAGAGCCCGAGGGCGCGGTCGTTCTTCGTCACGATGACCGGGCGCCCCACGTACATGGCGTACGGCGTGACGTCGGGGAACCGCTCGGCGAGGGCGTTCTCGATGAGACGGTTCCACCGCGCCACACCGAACGGCCCGGTGCGGTGCGCCGCGAGGAGCCGACTTGCGCGAAGCTGCGCGACAGCCGCCTCTGCGTTGCCCGTGGCCGCGACCTCGCGCAGCCGGGAAGCGGCCTCGACGAGGTGAGGCAGCATCGTGAGGTCGGGGGCGTCGGTCTCGAGGAACTCGACGCCGTCGTCCGGGCTGTCGATGGCTGCGAGCACACGCTCCGAGGACGGCGGGACAGTTCCTTCGCCGCCGTCGGGATGGTCGCCGGTCGGCTGCGCGAAGGCCTCCGCCACCGCTGCGCGACCCTGCGTGAGGCGGTGGTGCGTGGCGAGCCGGATCACTCCGGTGTCGAGCCCGGCGACGAGGTCGCCGAGCACGGAACCCGCCTCGACGCTCGCGAGCTGGTCCGGGTCGCCGACGAGCACGAGGCGCGTGTTCGGCCCGAGCGCTTCGAGCAGGCGTGCCATGAGGCTGAGCGAGATCATCGACGCCTCGTCCACGACGACGACATCGTGCGGGAGCGGATTGCCCCGACCGTGGACGAACCGTTGGGAGTTGGTGCGGTCGTAGCCGAGCAACCGGTGGAGCGTGAGCGCGTCGTTGTCGGCGAGCACGTCCGCTTCGCGCAGCGATTCGGCCATGCGTGCCGCGGCCTTGCCCGTGGGGGCAGCGAGTGCGATGCGTGTCGCGTCGCCGAGGGCTGCTCGGGCGGCCACGAGCATCGCAGCGACCGTGTAGGTCTTACCCATGCCGGGACCACCGGTGAGGACTGTCGTTGCGGACGTGAGTGCCGAGTCCACTGCGGCGCGTTGGGCGTCGTCGAGGGCGCCCCCTTCGAGAGCCGCACCTGCGCGCCGGAGAGCGTCGTCGTCGACGGGCGCAACACCGCGTGAGCGCAGGAGACCGGCGACGATCACCTCGTCGCGGAAGTAGCGATCGAGGTACGCCAAGCCGTACTCGAGGTGCACGACACCCTGCCCGACGAGGGGACCGGTGCGCAGGTCGTCTGCCAGCTGGTGCGACGACGGTGGCGCGACGATGTCGGCGAGCGTGATGGTCGGTGCCTCGGTGTCGTCGTCGAGCGAACGGTCCCGTTCGGGTGTGAGGCGGCCGATTTCGTCGAGTGCGAGCGCGCTGGAGCCCTCGCGCACGGCGCGCACGGTCAGCGCGAGCGTGGCGATCTGCCACGTGTCGGTCGGCGCGTCGACGAGCCGGGCGACGCGGCTCGCGACAAGGGCATCGCCCTCGGTGACGAACGCCGCCGCCCTGAGCGTTTCGAGCGGAGTGCCGTTCGGTGTGTCGCCGCCCGGCTCTGCGGAACGCTCGCCGGGTGTGGTCGGCAGCTGCGTGTCGGTCATCGGACACCACCTGCCCGTACCCCGTCGACGGCGTCGGACAGCGCGACGACGAGTGTCGCCGGCGGCCGCCAGGTGAAGACTCCGCACGGCGTGCCGTTCTCGCGCGGCGTGTCGGGGCCGGCCATGCCACGGACGTAGAGGTACATCACGCCTCCGAGATGCTCGTCGGGGTTGTAGCCGGGCAGCCGCCAACGCAGGTAGCGGTGCAGCACGACGGAGTACAGGATCGCCTGCAGCGGATACGACGAGTGGTTCATCGCCTCGACGAGCCGCGACGGCGCGTAGTCGGCCAGCGTCAGCGCCGCGTCGACATCGCCGAGTCGGTTGGTCTTGTAGTCGACGACGAAGTAGCGGCCACCATGACGGAAGGTGAGGTCGATCGAACCCGTGAGGTAGCCGCGCAGGAGCTCATCGCCGAGTGCCGAGGTATCGAGCTGATCCGCATAGGTGCGCAGGGGGTCGCCTTCGTCGAGGTGCTCGCGCAGGAGCGGAGCGAAAGCGCGCAACGTCGATGACGGGTGGGGCTCCTCGCCGCCGGAGAGAGGGAGCTCGAAGTCCATCTCGGGCAGTCGATCGGTGGAGACGATGTCCCGCAGCGTCACGTCGTCGGCCAGGGGGCCGAAGGGCGTGTCCATGACGGCGACGAGGGCGTCGGCGAGTGACTCGACCTCGACATCCGCGGGCCAGCGCATCTGCTGCTCGAGGATGTGGGCCCGCAGCTCGTCGCGCAGGTCCGCGGCCTGGAAGTCAGCCTCCTCGAGCACGCCGTGGACGAGGGAACCGAACGTCGCGCCCATCGGCTGATTCGCCATGGGGGAGGAGATCTCGCTGCCCGGCATGTCCGGGGACGGCGGCGTCGCGAGTTCGACGTCGGCGTCCTCGTCGAGGCGGACGGCGAGGTGCTCGGGTTCGCTTGTCACATCACCGAGGGCGGCGAGTTCGTCGGCGGCCTCACCGGCGGCGGAGAGCGCCGAGTAGGACGTACGGCGCCAGGCGCGATCGACGTCCGCGTCGTCGAAGGTGTTCACCGCAAGCCGCGCGTCACCCCGCCTGACCGTGATGTGCGGAGGAACGGTGTTGGGGTCGATTTCATGGACGGTGAACGCGCCGTGCTTCGCCCAAGCGGCAAAGACCTCGCGGACCCGGTCCACCTTGGGGGTGCCGTTCTGTTCCGTGGTGGTGAGCCACTTCTCGGATGCTCCGTCGGCGCGCTCCTGAAGGAGCGCATCGAGGGCCTCGGGGCCGTTGGCCTGCCCGAAGAGCAACCGGTGCAGGGCGCTCTTGGACGTGTTCTGCTTCGTGCCGGCCCACCACAGGACGAGGCCGCTCTGCGCCCGCGTCATCGCGACGTACGCCAGACGCATCTCCTCCCCGGTGTTCTCCTCCGTGGCCTCGGGAGCGTTCACCGTCGCGGGGTCGAAGGACAGCTCCCGGCGGTTGTTGCGGTGCACGACCCCCGGAGTCTTGGTCGGCTGGTCGTGCCGGTCCCACAGCGTCGGGGCCAGAACGATGGGGTATTGCAGACCCTTGCTGCTGTGGATGGTCGACAACGTGACGGCGAGGGCGTCGGAGTCGAGGCGCATGATGCGTGCGTCGGCGGTTGCTTTGGCGTCCTGTGTGCTCTGCTCCTGCAGCCAGGCGACGAGCGAGGAGATGCCTGCCTGGGCCGACATCTGCCGGGCCGCGAGCAACTGGGCGCAGTGTTCGATGTCGGTGACGTCGCGTTCTCCGCCGGTGCGGCGCAGGAGGCGGGCGAGCATGCCGCGCGCACGTAGCGCGTCGACGATGCCAGGAACGCCGCCGGAATGGAACCGCGCCAGCAACATGGCGACGAGTTCGGCTGCCTCGTCGACACCCGAGTCGTCGATCGCGTCGAGGCGCTCGGCGGACCACCCGACGAGCGGCGTGAGGCAGGCGGCCCTGACCCGCTCGGGGCGGTGCGGCTGCTCGAGTGCCATGAGCAGTTCGAGCCACCACTGGCCGGCGGAGCTTCGCAGCACCGACTCGCTCGACATCATGACCGCCGGAATGCCCAATTCGCGCAGGTACTCGCGCACTTCGACGAGCTGATTGTTGGTACGGCACAGGACGGCCAGGTGATGGGGAGCGAGGGGCTCACCGTCGAACGTCGTTCCCCCGGCGAGAAGCTGCGCGGCCCTCGCTGCGACGTCGCGCAGGACGATGGAGCGGGCCAGCCCGACGGCCAGCCCGGCCTCGGGAACCCAGCGCAGTTCGACGGGGGCGTCAGCCTGCCCTGGCTGTCCGCCGAGGCGTGAGGTGTGCTGGGCCGCGCCGACGCGGTGCGTCACGATGCCGGGTGAGAGCTGGACACCAGCCATCAGTGTCTGCAGGCTCTCGACGAGCGGAGCGTCGCTGCGGTAGTTCGTCGGCAGCGTGAAGGAGTTGACGGCCGTTTTCGCTGCCGACAGGTATGTCTGTACGTCGCCACCGCGGAAGGCGTAGATGGCCTGTTTCGGGTCGCCGACGAGGATGAGTGAGCGGCCCTTCTCGCCGAATGCGCGGGAGAAGACCTCCCACTGGACCGGGTCGGTGTCCTGGAACTCGTCGACGAGGACGACGCTCCAGCGCTCCCTCATGCGATCACATGCGGGGGAATTCTCGTCGTTGAGCGCCGAGCGCAGCTGGGAGAGCAGGTCGTCGTACTCGAGGATGCCGCCGCGGCGCTTGCGGCGTGCGTACTCCTCCCGCACGGCACGGCTGAAGGCGATCGCGGTCTCGAGGTGCGCCGGCGGCGGAACCGGGCCGATCTCTGCGGTGCTGTTGTCCAGCGTGGCCTTCGCGTATTTTTGTGTTTCCTCGTAGTCGAGGGTGAAGTTCGCTTCCTTGCTGAACCGGAGGAAGACGTCGTCGACCACCTCCTGGCGCAGGGTCTCGGTGTCCTCGACGAGCGTGGCGTACGGGTCCGAGTCGCCCGCGACGCCCAGACTCTTGAGCACGTAATGGCAGAACTGGTGGATCGTCGCGATGGTGGCGGAGTCGAACGTTGCGAGCGCTCGGGCCAGACGGGCCCGGCGCTGATCCACCGCCTCGGCGCCGCCGCCGCGCAGCGCCGTGACGAGTTCGTCGTCGTCATCGCCGGCTGGTGCGCCGAGGCGGTGCAGCGTGTCCTCGAGCTGGCCGCGGACGCGTTCACGCAGTTCCTGGCTCGCGGCGCGCGAGAACGTGACGACGAGAAGCTCGTCGAGGGGGAGTTCCTCCTCGGCCACGAGCCGGGTGACGAGCGCGGCGAGGGTCCACGTCTTGCCCGTGCCGGCGCTGGCTTCGATGAGTGTGGTGCCCTCCGGGATGGGAGCGGTGATGCTGAACGGCTGCATGACGTTCGGCACTGTGTCGGGCAGCGCGGGCTGGTATCCGCTCATGACGAGAGCTCCTGACGGTGGTCGACGATGGGGCCCCACAGGCGCGGCGCCAGCAGCGTGAAGCGCCCCTCCGCGTCCAGGCGAGCGAGGCTGGCTCGCCCCTCGAAGACACGGCTCCACCACTCGTTGGCGTCTTCCCGGGTGTACTCGTAGCTGCTCTCCCACTCCCAACGAGCCTTCATGAGGCCGCGCTCCACGGCCTTCGCCTCGTTCGGGTTGGCGCTGCGCATCGCGGCACGGTAGCCCTCCACGTACGCAAGGCCGGTCTTGGCCGGGACCGGTAACGGAGCGCGCAGCCCGTAGCCGCGGTTGAGGACGAGTGAGACGAGGCTCTCGCGCGCTTCGGCCGAGTCGACCGTGAGAACGCAGGAACCGCTTCTTCCGCGAACCGCAGCCCGCCAGGTTCGGTCGGGGAAGCAGGCGGCCAGGGCGAGCACTTTGACCCACCCCGAAGCGAGGTGCCGGGCGTTGACGCTGCCGTAGTTGACCACCTGGATCTCGTCGCCGATGACCCCCGGCACCACACCGGTGAGACGCACCGAGGTGCTGGGCGCGCCCTCGGCGCTCGGCGGCAGGGCGAGATCGAGGTGGATGTCGTGCGACGTGCGGTCGCCCGGGGGGAGACCCTCGAGAACGCCACGCACCTGCCTCTCGATGGTGGCCGCGTCGTCGCGGCCCGCCTTGAGAAGGTCCGGAGGCAGACTGCCTCGGCGCCTCTCGTCGGCCAGCGCACGATCCAGAGCTCGGCCGGAGAGCACCTGGCGCAGAACGCGGTCACCGACGGCCCACTTTTCAAGGGGATCGAGTTGGATCGGTAGACCGTCCTCGACTTCCTCGGCCTCGTAGGTGACGCCGATCTGCAGGCGCGAGCGCAGGAAGGTGCGTGCAGGGTTCTCGAGGAACGACGTGAGGTCGTCGAGTGTGACGTCGGTCGGGGGTGCGGGCGCGAGCGGTTCGGAGAGCAACGCCGGGCGGGGCAGAGGGTCGGCGTGGAACTCGCGCAGGGCCCGGGCTCCCTGGAGCGCGGCGATGTCGTAGGAACCGCCGGGCAGGGGGGAGGCCTCGACGAAGTTGCGTTCGTCGAACGCCTGAAGGGGGTGCAGGTGCTCGAACGGCGCCCCCTCGTCCGCACTCTGGGCCGTGTTCTGGGCAGGGGATTCGCCCGTGCCGGTCCGAGCGGCCGCCGAGATGATCTCCTGCAGCGGGACGGCCGGTGGGCGGCGGGTGCCGTCACGCTCGTCGAAGCCGGAGTAGAACGCGATGAAGTGCTGCTGTGCCGCCATGAGGGCGTCGAGCAGGAGCTGCCGGTCCTCACTGCGGGCATCGCGTTCGCCGACGAGTGGGTGGCGGGCCAGCACGTCGTCGCCGTCGACGACCTGAGCGCGCGGGAACGTGTCGTCGTCGAGACCGAGCAGGACGACGGCCTTGTGCGGCACCGAGCGCATGGGCGTGAGCGTGCAGACACTGACGGCCCCGTTGCGGAAGTTGCTGCGCGTGCGGCGCGGACCCCAGCGCTGCTCCAGCATGACGCGCACATCGGTGATGCGAAGCGCGGCACCCGATGCGGAGCCGGTTTCGAGGAACGACAGTTCGCGTTCGAACTCGGCGCGCTGCCAGGCCATGTCATGAGCGGGTGCAGCTACGGCGAGCACGTTGCGCCGCAGCCACGCGAACCACTCCTCGGGAGTGAAGCTCGCCCGCGGCAGGGCGGGGTCGACGGCGCTCACGCGGCGGATCTCCCACGCCGCTTCGCTCACCTTCGTGAGGAGGGCGACGAAGGCCTCGGCGACGGCGATGTCGGAGCTTCCGAGATCGTCGACCGGGACGAATTGCGACGCCGCCGCGTCCGTGTCAGCGCTCATGGCGACGCCCAGGGCCAGCCGGTCGAGGGCCTGCGCCCAGGTGTTGTTCTCGAGGCCGCCGAGGCTGTACTCGCCGCGATGCTGGGCATCGAGACCCCAGCGAGCCTCCGTCGTGCGGACCCACCGGGCGATGCGTTCGAGCGCGTCGGTGTCGAAGCCGAACTTCTCGGCCACCGCGGGGAGCCCCGCGAAGTCGAGCACCTGCGAGGCGGTGACGCGGCTCGTCACGAGTTCGACGAGACGCTGCGCGGCTTCGGCCAGCGGGTTGGTGGCCGAAACGGCGCGGTCCGCCAGTTGCACGCGTAGACGCCGGCCGGGGTGGTGGTCGTGCTCGTCGACGGCCGCGAACGTGGCCTTGATGAGCGGTGCGTACGTTTCCACGTCGGGGCACATGACGACGATGTCGCGCGGCTCGAGATTGCCGCCCTCGGCGCTCACGAGCCACAGGAGCGTCTCGCGCAGTGCTTCGACCTGACGGGCAGCGCCGTGGCACACGTGGATCTGCACCGAGCGATCGTCTTCGGGCACGCTCGGCACCGACGACGGCGCTCGGTCGGCGCGGATGTCGTCCTGCATGAGAGCGAGGCGGGTCGGCGTCGCCCGAGAGGCGTCGCGACTCTCCCCACCGCCAGAATCGGTGGCATCGACGACACTGCGTGCGAGCAGAGCCGCCTCGACCTCACGGATGTCACGGCCCAACGTGGCGAGCAGCGGATGCGCGGCCGCCTCGGCGCTCGCATCATCTCGGCGGGCGACGATGCCCTGCGGGTTCTCGGCCAGCGCGGCCCAGAGGGCCGGGCTCGGGTGCGGCAGCCACACGTGGACATCGCACACCTGCCCGAGGGCCTCGAGCAGGTCGAGCATGGCGGCCGGCATGCGCGTGTAGCCGAAGAAGGAGACGCGTTCCGGCAGGTCGCTCGGCGCCGTGCCCGCCCGCAGATCGGCGAGGGTGCGGTCGAGGCGCTGGACGGGGGAGGCGTCGGCGCTGCCACATGCCAGGACGCGCTCGACCACGGTGCGCCACAGCGGGGCCTGCCACGCGAGATCAGGATCGACGAGGTCGTTCTCGCGGCCCGCCTCCCAAGCACGCATGAGCTCGGGGCGGTCGTCGGCATACCGGGCGAACAGGCCGGCCACACGGCGCGCCACCGCGTAACGGCGCGACTGCCGGGCACGGTGCCACCACGGATCCTCACCCGCCCGCACCGCATCGGCACCGAGATGCCGCGCCAGAGCCTCGAAGCCCGAGCGTGAGACGCACTCGTCCATGGCTGCGAGCACCGCCCACGCGAGGCGGTCGGGGTGCCACGGATCGTCGTTCTCCCGCCCCAACAGGAGCGAGATGAAGGTGTGCGGTGTGCGCACGTCGATCCCCGCGCAGACGCCGTCGTCACCGAGCGTGGCGCCGAGGCGGTGCGAGAGCCGCTGCGTCAGCCAGCGTTCGACGCCGGCCGAGGGAGCGACGACGAGCTCGCGGGCGAACACGTCGAGCGGTGCCTCGGCGAGCAGCTGCGCGAGCTGGTCGGCGAGGGCCGTGGGATCGTCACGACGATGCAGGATGAGGGCCACGTCGCGACACTAACGCGAGCCTCCGACAACCGCGCCGTTGCGCGAAAAACCTCCGCTCGAACGGTCTGGTGAACCACGGGCGCCTCGAGCCGGGCGGAGGGACGGCGCGTATGGTGCCACGCCCGATGTGTCTCACTGTGAAGACACGCACTCCCAGCCTTTCCACCCCCGGCGAGTCGGCTCGTTAGGCTAGCCTGGTGAATTCCGAACTCCTGGGCTACCTCGTGGTGCTCGGCGTCACCCTCGGGGGCGTCGGTCTCTTCACGGCTGCCATGGTGGTTCGTCGAGTTCTGGCACCGCGAGCTCCGAGCGGGGCGAAGCTCGCCACGTACGAGTCGGGAGTCGACCCGAGCGGCGGCGACTGGCAGCAGTCGGGCTTCCGCTACGTGGCGTACGCGTTCCTCTATGTCGTCTTCGCGGTCGACGCCGTCTACCTCTTCCCGTGGGCGCTCGTGCTGCGCACCTCCGGGCTCGGCGTCGCTTCGGTCGTCGAGATGGGCATCTTCATCCTCGTGCTTCTCGTCGGTCTGGCCCACGCCGCCCGTCGCGGCGTCCTGAGCTGGCTGTGAGGCGGGTGATCCGATGACGACCGATCTGCCCATGCCCACCGTGCGTCCGAGCGTCGGCGCCGTTCAGGAACACGTTCCCAAGCCGATGCGCCTCGTCCTCAACTGGGGTCGCCGGTACTCGCTGTGGGTCTTCAACTTCGGGCTCGCCTGCTGCGCCATCGAATTCATCGCCGGGTCGATGTCGCGTCACGACTTCATCCGCCTCGGTGTCATCCCGTTCGCTCCCGGCCCGCGGCAGGCCGACCTCATGGTCGTCTCCGGCACGGTGACCGACAAGATGGCTCCTGCCGTGCGGCGCCTCTACGACCAGATGCCCGAGCCGAAGTACGTCATCAGCTTCGGTGCGTGCTCGAACTCAGGTGGGCCGTACTGGGATTCGTACTCCGTGACGAAGGGCGTCGACCAGCTCGTGCCCGTTGACGTCTACGTGCCCGGCTGCCCGCCGCGCCCTGAGGCGCTGCTGCAGGGCATCGTCACGCTCCAGAACCAGATCGCCGAGGAGAAGGTGAGCAGCGAGGGCATCCTCGCCCGCCTCAACCCGTTCGCCGGCCGGGGGCGCACCGCCGCGTCGGTGCAGCGCCCCCTCGTGACGAAGCCCGCCGCACCCGAGGCGGAGACGGTGGCAGAGCCCGCGAAGGAAGGTGGGGCCACCGAGTCGAAGGCAACGCCCGAGCCCGCACCTGCGGACGCCAAGCCCGCAGGCAAGGCGAATCTCAGCGACGACGAGCGCGCCGCCCGCATCGCGGAAGCCCGCCGCAAGGCGCGAGAGCGCAAGGCGGAGAAGGACACCTCGCCGGCCGCCGGGGAAGGCGCGAGCGACAACGGCGGCAAGCCCGCCGCGAAGACCGACCTCTCCGACGACGAGCGTGCGGCCCGCATCGCGGAGGCTCGTCGCAAGGCGCGTGAGCGCAAGGCCGAGCAGGAGAAGGCAGCACAGTCAGGCGGTACCGAGGAAACAGCCGCCGACGTGGCCAAGCCGGCCTCGAAGGCCGACGCTCCAGACGACGAGCGCGCCGCCCGCATCGCCGAGGCGCGCCGTAGGGCGCGTGAGCGCAAGGCGGAACAGGAGAAGGCTGCGCAGACGGGCGACCTCGAAAAGGCCCCCGACAAGGCACCGACGACGAAGGCCGACATCTCTGACGACGAGCGGGCCGCCCGCATCGCCGAGGCCCGCCGTAAGGCACGCGAACGTCGCGCCGCCGAGCAGGCGAAGACCGACGAGACCAAGGCGGGGACCAAAACGGAGCAGGCGAAGACCGACGAGGATGGTGAGGGATGACGCGCGACGTCCCCACCCACGACATCGAGACGTCCGACTGGGTCGAAGCCCATGAGCGTCTGCGCTCGGAGGGCTTCACGTTTTTCGACTTCCTCACCGCCGTCGACGAGAGCGACCGTGGCGAATCCGGTCCCTCCGACGGCAAGCCCGCGGGCTTCGACATCGTCACGCACCTGTACGACATCGCCGGCGGCGCTCGCCGCAGCATCCTCATGCGCACGCGCCTCGAAGTCGACGACCACGGTGCGGGCGCCCCGAGTATCGCCAGCCTCACCGGGCTGTGGCGCGGCGCGGCCTGGCACGAGCGCGAGACCTTCGAGATGTTCGGCATCGACTTCGCCGGCTTCGACGACGGCACCGGGCAGGGCGTGCGCAAGCTCCTGCTGCCCGCGAGTTTCACCGGTACGCCGCTGCGCAAGTCGTTCGTCCTCACGGCGCGTGCGAGCAAGGAGTGGCCGGGCATCAAGGATCCCGGTGAGTCCGGCGGCCGCGCGGGCGCCTCGAAGCGTCGCAAGGTCATGGCCCCCGGCGTGCCCGACGAGACGTGGGGGCCGCGATGAGCGTCCTCGAGATCGTCCTGCGTAGCGTCGCCGTGCTCGTGTGCTTCATGGTGCTGCCGCTCGTGCTCGGTCAGGCCGAGCACAAGGTGATGGCCCACATGCAGGGGCGCCTCGGCCCGATGAAGGCCGGTGGCTTCCACGGATGGGCGCAGCTCATCGCTGACGGTGTGAAGTTCGCGCAGAAGGAGGACATCGTTCCTCGCGCCGCCGACAAGCCGGTCTTCCGCCTGGCGCCTGCAGTCTCGATGTTCAGCTACCTGCTCGCCCTCGTCGCCATCCCGTTCACGCCGTCCACCGTGGCCGGCGACCTGCCAGCATCGCTCGTCTACGTGCTGGCCGTTTCCGGCATCGGCACTGTGGCGACGCTCATGGCCGGCTTCGGTTCGGGCAACAAGTACGCGATGCTCGGCGCGTTCCGTTCCGCCGCTCAGCTCGTCAGCTACGAGGTGCCGCTCATCCTCGCGTGCGCGTCGTTCGCGATGGCGGCAGGGTCGCTCTCGATCGGCGGCATCGTACACGCCTGGCACCCGATCTGGCTGCTGTGGCAGCTGCCCGGTGCGATCGTGCTGCT
The DNA here is from genome assembly GCF_019895135.1 of Dermacoccus sp. Tok2021. Classification (NCBI taxonomy): domain Bacteria; kingdom Bacillati; phylum Actinomycetota; class Actinomycetes; order Micrococcales; family Dermacoccaceae; genus Dermacoccus; species Dermacoccus sp. Tok2021. The sequence continues at coordinate 5,656 of NZ_JAGTHU010000010.1, read as the reverse complement.
CATCGCGGCCACCGCCGAACTGCAGCGCCCGCCGTTCGACATGCCCGTGGCCGACTCCGAGGTCGTCATGGGTGCGATGACGGAGTACACGGGCCTGCGCTTCGCGCTGTTCCTGCTGTCCGAGTACGCGGGCATCGTCGTCATGTCGGCGCTGTTCGCCGCGCTCTACCTCGGCGGGTGGAACGGTCCGTTCGACGGGGCGCTCGGCTTCGTCTGGATGCTGCTCAAGACCGCCGCCGTCGCGTTCGTCGTCCTGTGGGTGCGCATGAGCTGGCCGCGCCTGCGCGAGGACCAACTGCAGCGCTTCGCGTGGTTCTTCCTCGTTCCCCTTGCCCTGTTCCAGTTGGCTCTCACCGCGGCAGGAGTGATCTACACCGCATGACCGAGCAGAACGCGAACCACGACCACGGCGAGCACGTGCACGAGCACGCTCACCACGTCCACGACCTGCCCGCCTCGGGCCGCGAGAAGGGGCCGATCCGCGGCCTTCTTTCCGGAATGGCCACGACGGCGCGCACCATGACGAAGAAGACGTCGACGCGTCAGTACCCGGACGAGAAGCCGGACCTGCCGCCGCGTAGTCGCGGCGTCATCGCGCTGCTCGAGGAGAACTGCACGGCGTGCATGCTCTGTGCGCGCGAGTGCCCCGACTGGTGCCTCTACATCGACTCGCACAAGGAGACGATTCCCAGCGAGACGCCGGGTGGGCGTGATCGTCAGCGCAACGTCGTCGACCGCTTCGCCATCGATTTCTCACTGTGCATGTACTGCGGCATCTGCATCGAGGTGTGCCCGTTCGACGCGCTCTTCTGGAGCCCGGAGTTCGAGTACGCCTCCGGCGACATCCGCGACCTGCTCCACGAGAAGGAGCAGCTCGGCGAGTGGATGCGCACGGTTCCGGCCCCGCCCGACCTCGACGAGCGTGCCCCCGAGGCGCCCGAGGTCGCAGCGGCGAGCAAGCCCCCACGGGTGGCGCGCCGGAACGTGACGAAGTGACCCGAGCCAACGCGACGACGACGAAAGGAGTGAGCCCATGACCGTGCACGACGCCCTCTTCGGCTGCCTCGGCCTCATCAGTGCCGTGTCGGCCGTCTGCGCCGTAACGACGCGTCAGCTCGTACACGCCGCGCTGTGGCTCACCCTGTGTATGACGACGTTGTCGGGCTGCTACCTCGTGCTCGGCGCCGAACTCGTCGCGCTCGTGCAGCTGCTCGTCTACGTCGGTGCCGTCGTCGTGCTCGTGTTGTTCGCCGTCATGTTGACGCGCGCTCCCATCGGCAAGAGCGCCGATCACGACGTGCCGATGGCCGGCCGGATGGTGGCCCTCGTCATTTCCGCAGCCACCGGTGGCCTGCTCTTCGCCGCCTTCGTGGCAGCCTTCGGGTCGCAGCAGGTCGGCCTCGACGGCGGAACGAACGCCAACCTCGCCGCCAACCTCTTCGGCCGCTTCGCCTGGCCGTTCGAGGTGCTCTCGCTCGTGCTGCTCGCCGCGCTCGTCGGCGCCCTCGCGATGATCGGCACGCGCAAGGACGGTGGCTCGAAGTGATCCACCTCCTCCTGCCCTTCGCACTCGCCGCCGTGCTCGCCGGTTCGGGCGTCTACGGCGTGCTGGCGCGCCGGAACGCGGTGCTCATGCTCGTCGGGGTCGAACTGATCCTCGCCTCGGCGAGCCTCATCCTCGTCACGATGAGCACGACCCTTCCCGACGACGCCGCAGCAGGGCAGATCCTCACGATCTTCGTCATCACGCTCGCCGCCGCCGAGGTGACGCTCGCGCTCGGCATCATCCTGGCCGCGTTCCGACTGCGCGGGCACATCGACCTCACCGAGCGCCTCGACGATGACGCGGCCCACGCGCCCGTCGACGACCGGACCGACGGGCGGGTGACGTCGTGACCGCACACCTCGCGCAGGCCGCCGTCGCCGTCCCGCTGCTCGGCGCGGTGCTGGCTTTCCTCCTGGGGCGCCGTAACGCCGGCGCCTACGCGCTCGCGGCCCTCGGCACGCTCGGTGGCCTCGTCGCGGCGATTCTGCTCGTCGCGCAGCAGCTCACGACGCCGGTCGCCCAGCACCTCGTCACCGTCGGGTCCCTGCCGCTCGGGCCCGCGCTCAAGGCGCCGCTCGAACTGCGGGTGACACCGACCGGCGCGCTCATCGCGGCCGTCGCGCTCTTCGTCGCGACGTGCGTCCAGATGTTCGCGCGCTGGTACCTGTTCTCCGACCCGCGCTACCGCTCGTTCGCCGCCACGGTCTCCGCCTTCACCGCCGCCATGGTGCTCGTCGTCCTCTCCGACGACGTGCTGCTCACCCTCGTCGGCTGGGAGGTCATGGCCTGGTGCTCCTACCTGCTCATCGGCCACGAGAGCAACCAGCCGGGCCCGCGCCGCGCCGCGCTCAAGGCGTTCCTCGTCACGCGCGTGGCCGACGCGCCGCTCGTCGTCGGCCTCGCCGGCCTCGCCATGGGTGCGCGCACGACGCGCATCAGCGAGGTCGTCACGGCCTGGAGCACCTCGAACCTCGACGCCCACGGCACCCTGCGCCTCGTTCTTCTGCTCGGCCTCGTGTGCGGTGTGCTCGGCAAGTCCGCACAGCTTCCGTTCACCGACTGGCTGCCCGACGCCATGGAGGGCCCGACGCCCGCGTCGGCACTCATCCACGCCGCGACGATGGTGGCCGCGGGCACCGTCGTCCTCGCCCAGTTCCTGCCGCTCTTGGCCGCCGAACCGACGGCCCGTCTCACCCTCGTCATCGTCGCCGGCGCGACGTCCGTGTTCGCTGCGGTGAGCGCGTTCGCGCAGGTCGACATCAAGCGGCTGCTCGCGTGGTCGACGATCAGCCAGGTCGGCCTCATGCTCCTCGGCCTCGGCGCGCTGGCCCCGGGCGAGGGCGCCGACGCCGCGCTCCTGCACCTCGTCGGTCACGCCTTCTTCAAGTCGCTGTTGTTCCTGCTCGTCGGCTGGCTCGCGGTGGTCGTCGGCTCCACGCTCGTCACCCGGATGACGGGCGCAACCCGTCGGCTGCCCAAGACCTTCGTCCCCGTGACCCTCGCCCTGTTCACGATGGCCGGCCTGCCGCCGACCGTCGCGTTCGTCTCGAAGGACGCGATGCTCGAGAACGCCGTGCGCTCCCAGAGCGACGGACACGTCGAGGGACTCGTCGGCTTCATCATGCTCGCGCTCATCATCGTCGGCACCGCCGCGTACTCGGCCCGCGCGTGGCTCATCCTGCAGCACCGCACCGTCCTCGAACGGCGTGGTGAACGTCAGGTGCTCACTGACTCCCACACGGTGCGTGACGTCGACATCGTCGAGATGCTGCGCAGCACTCCGGAGGTCAACGAGTTCGGTGACGAGATCGACCCGATCGAGGAGATCGAGGAGATCGAGGAGGACGAGGTGCTGCCGCGCCCGGGCGTCTCGGTGCGCCTCGCGCTGTGGCTGCTCGTGCTCGGGGGAGTGTTCGGCGGGCTCCTCGCCTTCACGCGGCTGTTCGACATCGACACGAGTCACCTCAACCTCGCCATGATGGGCGCCTCGGTACTGCTCATCGTCGCCACCGGCCTCGTCGTGCGCATCATGTCGCTCGGCCAGCTCTACGGTGACGCCGCCCGTCGCCTGCCGCGCCACATCCCGCTGGCCGCCTCGCGAGGGTTCGGTGTCGAGACGCTCTACCGCACTCTCGTGACGCGTCCCGTGCTCGCGCTGGCTCGCGGCGTCCACCGCCTCGACTCGGGTGTCGACGCCGCTGCGACGCGCGCGCCCGGTGCCCTCGCCCGCGCCGGCAAGGCTCTCGACGGCGTCCACGGACGACGTCCCGCGACAGGCCTGTCGTGGGTGATCGTCGGCGTCGTCATCGCTTCGATCCTGGGGGTGACGCTGTGGTGAGCCTCGTTCTGCTCGCGGCCGTGGCGGTGCCGCTCGGCGTCGGTGCCGCCCTCATGGCGGGCGACCGACTCGGACGCCCTGTCGGTCACACCGGCGCCTGGGCCGTCGCGATGCTCGCGAGCGTCGTCACCCTCGCCGCGTGCGTCGCGGCCGTCGTCACGGACGCCCACATCGACAAGCCGTGGGTGCCCGGTCTCGGAATGCGCCTCCACCTGGCCACCGACGGCATCAGCGCTCCGCTCGTCATCCTCGCGGCGGCCGTGACGCTGCTGGCCGTCGCCGTCAGTTCCCGCCAGCGCCCGAAGGGCACACCCGGGCTGTTCTACGGCTGCCTGCTCGTCGTGCTCGGTGGTGCCGTCGCGGCGTTCAGTGTCCGTGACGCGGTTGCGTTCTTCATCGCCTTCGAAGTCGTTCTCGTGCCGATGTGGGTCCTCATCGACCGCTTCGGTGACGCCGCGGCCGACCGCCGTCGTGCCGGGTGGATGTTCGTTCTCTACACCGTCGGCGGCTCGATGTTCATGCTCGCCGGCATCCTCCTGCTCGTTGTCTCGGCGGGCACGAGCGACCTCGAACGGCTCGCCGGTGGTGCGGCTGCCGCACTGCCGTTCCCCATCGCGATGACGGCGGGCGTGCTGCTCACGCTCGGCCTCGCCGTCAAGGTGCCGCTCATCGGTGTTCACTCGTGGCTGCCGCGGGCTCACACGGCCGCCCCGACGGCCGGCTCGATGCTCCTGGCTGCTGTCCTGCTCAAGCTCGGCACGTACGGCTTCATCCGTCTCGTCGTCCTGCCGCTGCCCGTCGCGTGGCGCACGATCGCCCCCGTCATCGCGGTTCTTGCGGTGGTCGGCATCGTCGTCGGGGGGCTCGTTTGCCTCGTCGAACGCGACCTCAAGCGCCTCGTGGCGTGGTCGTCGATCGCGCACATGGGCTTCGTCATGCTTGCGCTCGCAGCCGGTCAGCAGATCGGTCTGCAGGCTGCGCTGTACGGCAACATCGCACACGGCGTCATCTCCGCGCTCCTGTTCGCCGTCGTCGGCGCGCTCAAGGCGCGTCGCGGTGCGGTGGACGTCGACGAACCGATGGTCGGCTTGCGTAACAGCGATCCGCGGCTCGGTTTCGCCCTCGTCGTCGGCACCGCCGCAGCCATCGGCCTGCCCGGTCTCGCCGGCTTCTGGGGTGAGATCCTCGCGCTGTTCGCTGCCTGGGGTGCTCCGCACCGCCCGGGCGCCCTGTTCCACGTCCTGACGGCAGCGGCCGCGTTCGGCGCCGTTCTCGCTGCGGCCTACGGCGTGCGTGTGCTGCGTGCGGTGTGGGCCGGGGAGCGCGCGCCCGAGGCCGCTGACGCCACGCTCGGCACGAGCGACGGGGCCACCCCGGCGTCCACCGCCGGTGAGCACGCCGAGGCGAGCGCCTCTGTGGCCACCGAGCGGGTCGTCGGTCTCGAATGGCTCGCCATCGGCGTGCTCGTGGCGGCCGTCTTCGTCCTCGGCCTTGCGCCGACGCTGCTCATGAACGTGGCGGACGCCGACCTGCCGCGGCTGCTCGGAGGCCTCAAGTGAAGATTTCCTTCGACGCCCTCGCACTCGCTCCCGCCGTCGTGCCGATGGTGGGTGCCCTTCTCGTGCTCCTCGTCGACGTCGTTCTGCCCGGGCGAGCCCGCCTCCCGTGGGTGCTCGCCGTCCTGGCGTGTCTCGGCGGCCTCGGCGCACTTATCGTCGGTGGCGGGGCCGGCGGGGCCGCCCCCCGCCCGGGGGGCGCCGCGGGGGGCGGGG